>CAYXNI010000082.1:0-8614 GCA_964466285.1 uncultured Planctomycetota bacterium
TCTGACCTGCCGAAAGGCAAATCCACCCCGCGATGGCTCCCCCGGTCTGTGGAAGTCTGCAAGTCCCGCCGGGGGAGCTTATTTTGTGGAACGTAGCACACTAACTCTTGCCCGTGTTGCTCGTGGAGGAACTTTCGACAATAGCGATTTCGTCTTCAGTCAAACCGTACAGGTCATAAACCAAGCAGTCGATCTCGCGGTCGAGGCTGGCGCACTTGTTCCCGTAGTACGTCTTGTCCTTGTCCGTGTGCGCCTCTGCCAATTGCTTCTTCGCCGCCGACGTCTGCTTCGCCGAGGATGTGGAGGCTCAGGCGGTCACGACTTGGACGTGAGCGGCGAAGCCGAGTTGCTTGAGGAGTTGCTCACAATCCTCCCAGGCCAGGCCGAAGGCGCGGACATCGGCGACCCCGAGCCGGGACACGACAGCGGAAAGCGTGGATGCATCGCGCTTGGCGAATTCGCCCTCCATCAGGGCCTTCTCCGCCCAATCCACGAGTTGCGCCAGCGTGACCTCGTGATGCAGATACGCCCCGATCTTGTCCGCCACGGCCTGTTTCGTAATTCTCATAGCGCTATCCTACGTTTTATGGTGACCTTTATCCACAGGGTATTTCTCGTGAACCTCCACCAACCGACCGTCGTCGTCGTAAATCTCCTGCCAGAACCGCAGAGTCCGCTCGACGCTATCCACCTCTTTGAGGTAACGCCCGCGCCAGCCCAGGCGCCCCAGCACGTCCAGCCAATATCGCCTTCCGCCGCCTGACAAGTCCTGCCAGTTGTCAAACTTCCGCTCGTTCTGTTGGCGGGTATTCACGTCTTTGCGCTTCCTTCCACCATGCTGATTTCCTCTTCCGTCAGCCCATACAGGTCATAAACCAACCGGTCGATTTCGCCGTCGAGCGCGGCGTACTTCTTCTCGTAGTACGCCTTGTCCTTGTTGGCCTGCGCCATGGTCAACTGCTTCTTCGCCCCCAGCATCGACTCCACCAGCCGCACCATCTGGTCGTGCTGCGCCTTGTCGGCGGGGCCGGAGAAGTTCAACCGCAGCGCCTGCACACACAAATCCCTGTCGAGCGTCCGGTACTGAATCGCTTCGGCGACCTGCCCGATTTGGATGTTCGGATTCTATTCCTCGACCGCAGGCGAGTCAATGACGAAATCAGCGGATGGAGTGGCTCGAATACCGCGAGGAGTGCGGCAGGCCACGGTACTCATCATTGTGCAGTAAAGCGCTGGATGAGTTCTCGTTGCCGCCGTGCCGGCCCACGCCACTCCCTCCCCCTACCGCAGTGCCAGTTTCTTGTACTTCGCCCGCCGGTGAGCCAGGCGTTCTGGATCGTTCGCCATCAGGCTGTCCTCGTACGCCTGGAAGTTCCCGACGAACCAGCTCGTTCTCCCGCCGCCCTCGAGGATCAGCAGGTGCGTGCAGATCCGGTCGAGGAAGAACCTGTCGTGGCTGATGACCATGGCGCAGCCTGGGAAGTCGATGAGCGCCTGTTCGAGCACGCGCATCGTGTTGACGTCGAGGTCGTTCGTCGGCTCGTCAAGGAGCAGCAGGTTGCCGCCGCGGCGGAGGAGCTTGGCGAGGTGGATGCGGTTCCGCTCGCCGCCCGAGCACTCGCCCACCTTCTTCTGCTGCTGGCCGCCGCGGAAGTTGAACCGTGCGACGTACGCCCGCGAATGAATCGACACCTTGCCCATCTCGATCCTGTCCCGTCCGTCCGTGATCTCCTCGAAGATCGTCTTGCTGTCGTCGAGCGCGTCGCGGTGCTGGTCAACGTATGAGAGCACGACGGTCGGGCCGGGCTCGAGAATGCCCGAGTCCGGCTTCTCTTCGCCCACGATCATGCGGAGGAGCGTGGTCTTGCCCGTGCCGTTGGGGCCGATCACGCCGACGATGGCGCCGCGGGGCAGGTCGAAGGTGCAGTCGGTGAACAGGTTCAGGTCGCCGTAGCCCTTGCAGAGGCCCTTCGCAGTCAGGACCTTGTCGCCCAGCCGCGGGCCGGGTGCGATCTGGATGATCGTGTCGCTCTTCTGGTCGATCACCGTCTCGCCGGCCAGTTGCTCGTACCGTGCGATGCGTGCCTGGCCCTTCTGCTGCCGGGCCTTGGCCGAACTGTTGAGCCACTCGAGCTCGCGTGCCAGTGTCCGCTGCCGCTCCGATTCCTTCTTCTCCGCCTGCCGCAGCCGCTCCGCCTTCTGCTGCAGCCAGCTCGAGTAGTTCCCCTCGAACGGAATCCCGCGCGTGTTCTCAAGTTCGAGGATCCACTTCGTGATGTGGTCGAGGAAGTAGCGGTCGTGGGTGACGATGATGACGGTGCCGGGGTATTCGCGGAGCGCCGTTTCGAGCCACGCGACTGTCTCGGCGTCCAGGTGGTTGGTCGGCTCGTCCAGGAGCAGCAGGTCGGGCTTTTCGAGCAGCACCTTGGCGAGAGCGACGCGCCGCCGCTCGCCGCCGGACAGGATGCGGACCGGCATGTCGTCCGGCGGCAGCACGAGCGCGTCGGACGCGATGTCCATCAGCCGGTCCATCTCCCAGCCGTCGCAGGCGTCGATCTTCTCCTGGAGCCGGCCCATCTCGCCGATGAGCTTGTCCATTTCGTCCGGCTCCATCGGCTGGCCCATCTTCTCGGTGATCTCGTTGAACCGATCGACGAGCTTCTGGATGGGCGCCATCGCCTCCTTCAGCGTCTCGCGGCCGGTCTTGTCCAGGTCGAGTTGCGGCTCCTGGGCGACATAGCCGACGCGCATCCCCTTGGCCAGCTTCGCCTCGCCGTGGATGTCCTTGTCGAGCCCGGCCATGATCCGGAGCAGCGTGGACTTGCCGGAGCCGTTCTCGCCCACGATCCCGATCTTGGCGCCGTAGTAGAACGACAGGTTGATGTCCTCAAGCACGATGTCGGTGCCATACTGCTTGCCGACACGGTACATCTCAAACACGAATTGCGGAGGCATGACCTGCTTTCTCCTGATTCAACCGTTTTCTTTTCTCTTCTCCTCTTTCTCTTGCTCTTACTCTTGCTCTCTCTGTCCGTCTGTCTCTCTGCGCTTGCGTTCATCCTGCTGCCCATGCTCTCGCTGATGCCGACGGCCGGCGTGAGACTTTACCCCGGCACACGTGAACTTTCAAGATGCAAGGCGCATGTTCCTGCCGCTTCGCTCTGAAAACCTCTTCCCAAAAGCTCTTGTCCAGGTTTCCGCCAGGCTGTATACTTTGGCAAGTGGGAAGCTGCGCGAGACCTTGGGTGCGCGAGAGCCGCGTGGCGTGTGCGGCGCGGTTTCTGCGCTGTATTATTATCGAGGGGTAAGATGACCGAGATCAGAGGACAAAAACATGCGGGCCTGACGGCGCTGGGCGTGCTCTGCGTCGTGCTTGGGGTGTTGTTCGTCATCGCCTCAGTCTGGGGACTTCTTCAGCCGCAAGTACACCAGGCTGTGGTCGCCCAGTCCCGCGCCCCTCAACTGCTGACGGGCCTGTCGGTCGCCTGGGCTTATGCGGACGCGGCGTTGAACCTGGTCCTTGCCGTCCTGTTGTTCATTGCCGGGATCGGGCTGCTCCGGCTCAGGCGTTGGGGCGCCAGGCTCGCAATCGCCTATTCGCTCGGGCGGATCGCGCTGAGCCTGGCGTCTTTCGTTCTGACCTTTCTCGGCCCCATCGCCCACCGGCCCACCGGCCAGCAGATTGAGAGCCTGCGCGAACCTGTTGCCAGCTTCCTGAAGACGGAATTCATGCCGGTTGCGGTGACCTTGACCGTGGGCGGGCTCGTGTTATCGGTCTTGTTCGCCGTGATCCTGCTCTGCCTGCTGTCCCGCCGGTCGTACCGAGAGAGCCTGTCGTGACGTCGTCACAATGACGAATGTCGAATGTCGAATCAATGAGGAAATGACGAAATCCAAAGACGGGGTGTGGGCGCATCACCGTTGCGGGTTCGTTCTCTTCGTGCGTCATTCGGGCATTCGGGGCTGATTCGCCGTTCTGTGATTCGTGATATCCCATTTGCCGCAGGCGGTGAGAGGCGGGTTCGTTGATTTCACGTCGCAACATCGCCCGGCTGTTCCGGAAGGCCCTGGCCGAACCCGGGTATGCTTTGCGCGCCGGCCGGCAGCGGCTTCGGTCGGCGGTCTCTTACCTGCGCAGCGACGGACGGAGCGCCCCGCCCGAGACGATCAGCCTGTTTCTCACCTTCCGCTGCAACCTCCGGTGCAAGATGTGCGGACAGTGGGGGCCGACAGGCTCCGCCAAGGGCTATCCGCCGGAGCTCCTCAAGAGCTTTCTTTCGCGCGAGGAAATCCGCCGGCTGATCGAAGAGGTCAGGAGCTTCCGCCCGAATATCACGCTATTCGGCGGCGAGCCGCTCCTGCACCCGGAGTTCCCCGGCATTGTCGAGGACGTCAAGTCCGCCGGGCTCCGCAGCAACGTCATCACGAACGCGACGCTGCTCGAGCGCTTTGCCGACCTGTTCGTTGATTTTGGGATGGACGAGGTCATCTTCTCGCTCGACGGCCCGCGCGAAGTGCACGACGAGATCCGCGGCGTCCCCGGCTCCTTCGACCGGGCGATGGAGGGATTCGCCCGGCTGGGACGAGCGAAACGCGGCCGCGGTGCAGGGCGGCCACGGATCAACGTGACGAGCGTGGTGTATGAGCACGGGTACGAGCGTCTGCCCGAGCTTCCGCCCATCGCCCGCGCCCTCGGCGCGGAATCGCTCACCGTGCACCATCTCATCTTCTGCGGCCGCGCGACCTACGACCGGCACAACGAGTTCTTCGAGCGCGAATTCGGCGCCCGATGCTACGACTGGGAAGGCTTCGTCGTCGACAAGCTCCCCGCGATCGACCCGGAGAAAGTGATCCAGATCAAGAACCAGATGCTCTCGGCCCGCTCGCCGGTCGCCGTGTCCTTCTATCCCAACCTGACGGACGCCGAGATCAGGGAGTGGTATACGAGTTTTGAGTTCGTGCCTCGCTCGTACTCCGGCCGCTGCAAGGGCCCTTGGATGACAGCCTATGTGTTTCCTGACGGCGGCGTGCGGCCGTTTCACTCGATGAACTTCGTCGCCGGCAGCATTCGGACCGCGAGTTTCGGGGAGATCTGGAACAACGACGCATACACCCACTACCGCCGCACGCTGAAACAGTGCGGCCGCTTCCCCATCTGCTCCCGCTGCACCGAACTGTATCGGTTCTGAAAAGTCCTTGACTCGGCGCTCTCCGCGCCCATAATGCTACCGGCATATGGCGGAAGATAACGGAAGCTCCCGGAGGATTCGCCTGTGGATGTGCTGACCTTACGAGAAGCGGCAGAGTATGTGCGGGTGAACGAAAAGACATTGCGCGAGAAGGCAAGGAGGGGACTCGTTCCGGGCCAACGCGTGGGGCGCGAGTGGCGCTTCCTCAAGAAGGCCCTCGACGAATGGCTGGCGGGAGGGAAGCCGGCGGGAGGCGGAGCGGGTGTCGTCTCCGAGGCGGTTGGTCAACTGTACCTCCCCGCCGAAGAGAAAACTCGCGTGCCTGCAAAGACGGGGTTTGGCGACACCGCCTTCACCAAGAACCGAGAGGAGCCCGTCCACAGTTGGGTGCCGTGGATCGCCGGGTTCTCCGCATCCTTCGTCGGCGGAATCCTCGACAGGGAACTCGCGGCGGACCGCGACCTGACGGTGCTCGATCCGTTTGCAGGGGTCGGCACGACGCTCGTCGAGGGCATCAAGCGGAACTGCGACGTCGCCGGGTTCGAGATCAACCCCTATGCCGCGCTGGCCTGCCGGGTAAAGTTGGAAGCCGTTCAGCACAGCGCTGATTCAGTCCGAGACGCCGCCGATCGGCTCGCATCATTTCTCAGAGAACGCCTCCGCCGCTCCGGGGCAGGGCCCCAGAGCGAGCCACCCCCGGGCTTTCGGACGCGCGACTCGTTTTTCAGTCCCAGGATCGAGCGCCAGGTACTGTTCGTGAAGGACTTCCTATCTGATGAAAAGGAAGAATGGCTGAGACGGCTGATCAGCCTTGCGCTCGGGGCAGTGATGGTGGGCGTGTCGAACTACACCTACGAGCCGAGCCTCGGCCGCCGGGTGGCGGTCGGGAAGGCCCTCATCACCGATGCGGACCTGGCTCGCATACTGAGCGACAAACTGCTCCGAATGGCACGGGACATCGAATGCCTCCAGGCCGCACCCGCCCACGCCGGCCGAAAGCCCACCGCGAGAATCTTCTGCGAATCCTACCTGACCGGCGCCCTGTCGAAACTGAAGCCGGGCAGCGTGGACGTGCTGATCACGTCGCCGCCGTATCTCAACAACTACCATTACGTGCGGAACACCCGCCCGCAGATGTTCTGGCTCGACTTCGCCGCGGAGGCATCCGACCTTCACGAGCTTGAGACCGCGAGCTTCGGCAAGTTCTGGCAAACAGTGCGGGCCGAAGCGGGAATCCCGCTCTCTTTCGCGTACCCCGAGTTGGAGGAGAAGCTGGCGGAGCTGCGTTCCGTTCATCAGGAAAAGGGCGTGTACGGCGGGGCTGGCTGGGCCAACTATGCGGCCACGTACTTCAACGACTGCTTCCGCTTCTGCCGGGTGACCGCGCAGGTGATGAGGCCCGGCGGCCTTGTGGTGGTCGTAATCGGCAACAACATATTGCAGGGGATTGAATTCAAGACTGACGAGTTCTTCGCGCAGATTGCAGAGCAAGCGGGGTTTGCGGTGCAAGCTCTTCACCAGGTGCGCAAGAAGCGGACCGGTTCGAGCATCATCAACTCGTCTGTTCGGGTAGAGGCGGCGAAACGCAAAACGGAACTCTACGAGACCGCCGTCGAACTTCGCATGGGGTCAACGCTCAAGACGTGAGACTGGCGATAATATGTTCGGGGCTTTCAACCGCCCGCAGTTTCCTCGCCCACGCTCTGCCAGGATGCAGGATGTCCCAACGCGGACGCTTCATGTCCTTCCGCCCCGCACCGGGATCGTGGTTCCCGAATCCATCAATCACCGTGTTCCACAGCGGGCGCTGCTCTTGAGCCTCAAGGCGGTTCCGGTCAAAGAAGCGCCTCGAGTTGGGCCAATAGCGCGGGAATATCCGTCTCGGCAGCTTCCCAGACCTCCCGCGGCTCGATGATGTCGTAGTGATGGATCATCTTGTCTCGCATTCGGGCGGTGCTTGACCAGGGGATTTCCCTGTGGGCCGAGCGGTAATCCTCCGAAAGCCGCTTGGACGCTTCACCAAGGACAAGAACCTGATGGATGATGGCCGACTGCGTCTTGGCGTCGTCCTCAAACGCTTCGTAGTCCATGCCGCTCTTGAACTCGAGAATCCGGCGAGCCGCCATCACCATGTCCAACACGGTGGCTTGGTCCCGGTCAGTTGGCATAGACAACCCTCGCGGAGGACAGGATGTCGCGGCGGCGGATCCAGTTGGGGCTTCGCTCGACGGCCCGACGGCTGATCAGGTCGACCTCCCGGCCGAGAATGGCAGCGAGTTCGTCCTCCATCCGCAGGTGGTCAAACAGGCTCCAAGCGGCGTCTGGGGCGAACTTCGCAAGCAGGTCGATGTCGCTATCCGGCCCCAGTTCACCTCGGACGGCGGACCCGAATACGGCCAACTCAACAATCTTCCAGCGCCGACAGAAATCGGCAATCGCAGCTTCCGGGAGATCAATTCCTGCGGTGACCATGATGCCTCCTTCATCTCCGGCGTATGATACCGCACTCTCTTGCGGCCTTCAAGAAGCTACGTGCGAAATCTCCGGCCCAGCGCGGTCGGGTCACTTCGTTCCCGTATGTCCGAACCCGCCGTGGCCGCGGGCGGTGTCGGGAAGCTCGGCGACGACTTTGAGATCGGCGCGGAGGACGGGCTGGATGACCATCTGCGCAATGCGGTCGCCGCGGTTGATCGTGAAGGGCTCCATCCCGAGATTCGCGAGGATGATCTTCACTTCGCCGCGGTAATCGGCGTCGATGGTGCCCGGCGTATTGAGCACGGTAATCCCGCTCTTGATGGCCAAGCCGCTCCGGGGGCGGATCTGGGCCTCGTATCCGACAGGTACGGCGATGTGGAAACCGGTCGGCACAAGCGCCCGTTCGCCGGGAGCAAGCACGAGCGGCTCCCTGACCGCCGCGCACACGTCCATCCCGCTTGCGTGGTCGCTCATGTAGCGGGGCAGGGGGACGTCCTGGCAGCCGTCCTGCACGCGGATCAGCACTTCCACTTTCTTCATGGGGCCTCCATGGGGAATGACGAAGCACGAATGACGAATCAATGAGCGAATAAGCCAATGACGGATACTGTGCCTGAATATACGGGGCGGGGCGGCGGCGCGCAAGACTCAGTTGGGAGCTCAGTTGGGAGCCGTGGACACCGGGACCGGATCACAGAGAGGAATCAGGACCGCTGGCACGGCAACAACCAGCGCACACCACCAGAGCCAGCGAATCCGCCTTCGCCTGCATGTGTTCTCCGCCATTTCCTCTGCTCATGTCCCGTATCGGATGAACTGCCCCAGGTAGAAAAGGAAAACAAAGACAACAGGACCATAGGCTGGTAGGAACACCAGAGCCGCAGTCTGACGCTCGGTCAGCTTGCGAAAACCCCGAACTCTGCCTAGGACCAGTTGAGCCGCTGAGTACA
>CAYXNI010000083.1:0-8572 GCA_964466285.1 uncultured Planctomycetota bacterium
GAGCGAGCCGTCCCCGCGCCGCACCGTCCGGCCGGCGGTCCGCCCCGCCTCGATCTCGTTCACGATCAGGTAGTCCACGTGCCGGAGGGCGGGCGGCACGATCGTGCGGAACCGGTCGCTGTCCTCGCTGACCACGTCGACACTGGTCTTGATGCCCCGGGCCCGCAGGTCGTGGAGCAACCTTGCGGCGACGGTCCCGAAGTGGGGGTCCGGCTGATCCATCCGGTCGAGCAGGAGCAGATAACCGAGGTGAAAGATGCGGCAGGAGAGCCGGCCGAGCGGCACGTGTTCCGGCCCGAACAGCGCGTTGGCGCCGCGGTTGTGGAAGAACGTCCGGTCGCCCGTGCTTTGCTCGGTCATCACGTCGGTGTACGAGGTCGGGGCGTCGCCGGTCTCGACGATGAGCGAGACGTCGACGCGATGTTCGCGAGCCTTGTCGAGCACAAACCGGCCGTCTTGGTCCTTGCCGATCACGCCGGCGCCCGCGAGCGGGAACGGGGCGCAGAGCCGCGCCAGGTCGAAGAGCACGTTGGCCGCCGCGCCGCCGGTCGACGCCTCCTGAGAACGGATGTTCCCGAGCATTCCGCGGCCGGGCAGCTTGTCCACCGTCTTCACAATGTCGACGATCCAGTTGCCGCCTGCCGTGATTCCGCGTCGGTCCGCCATGTGCCGCGCTCCTTCAAGCCGTACGAGAGAGCATCGTGCGTGGTGCGATGAGATCCTTCTTGCCGGATCGGCACCGGATGATACCACAGCGCGCGAGGAAGTCAAATGACGGCCCGGGCGCATTATTGATGCTCATGTAATTAAAGGAAATCGTTGAGTGGGCAGGCAAGAATGTCTGCCCCACCAAAATGCCCGGAATCGGCCGGTGGGGCAGGCATTCTTGCCTGTCTTGCTTTTCCATTATTGATCTTTGCGGTGATAAAGAAGCGTGCGTTCACGGGAATGGAGCTTCTTCGCGTCCGACTGCCGCAGTCGGCTCGCTCAGAATGACGTTAGTTGCGGCGGCAGTGGCAGTCATGTCACCCTGAGCGAAGCGAAGGGTCTCTATTTGACTTGGCACTGTTTCATTTTCTGGTGCAAACGTCAATAGTTACATGAAGCTCAATAGTTGAGACACGCCGCGCCCTGTGCTCCCCCGAACCCCCTTCGCCGGTCACCCTTGAACCAGCGTCAGGTGCGCCAGCTCCGGACGGCAGTTGAACCGCATCGGCGGGCTGTTCGTCCCCAGCCCGTGCGAGATGTACACCTGCGTGTACAGCGTCTTCACGAGCCCCTCCAGATACTTCTGCCCGTACCGCGACGGCACGATCGGCGCACCAAGAAAAGGAATAATCACCTGCCCGCCGTGCGTGTGCCCGCTCAAGACCAGCCGCACCCGACGGTCGCGAATGCTCTCGACGTAGTCCGGATTGTGGCAGAGCAAGACCGCCGCCTCCTCCTCCCCGCAATCCCCGAGCGCCGACACCAGGTCCTGTTTCCCCTCCCACAGGTCGTCCACCCCGCACAGCCGCAGCCGGCCCTTGCCTCGAACAAGCCACACGCCCGTGTTCGTGACCTCCGTGATCTGCGCCTTCGCAAGCGCCGCCCGCACCAGCGCCGCACCGTCCCAGTGGTCGTGATTCCCGAGCACCGCGTACACGCCCAGCCGCCCGCGCAGTGCCGCCAACTCCGCGATGCACGGCTCGATGTACTGCCGCCCGTGAAACGTGTAATCCCCCGCCAGCGCCACAATGTCCGCTTCGAGGCCGTTCGCGTCCTCCACCACCGACCGCACGAAATCGAGGCCCCACGTCTTCCCGTGGTGAATGTCCGCGATCAGAGCAATCGTCGTCCCGTCGAATTCCGCAGGCAGTGCCGGCACCGCGATCCGCCGCCGCGTGATCCGGTAGAACCTCGCCTCCACGAACGGGTACCCCCCCAGGACGGCCGCCGCGCCAAGCCCGCCCAGGACGCTTCGCCTCAGAAAAGTCCGGCGAGTGATCCCACTCTTTTCTTCTTTCTCGCTCACACTGCCCAGCCTATCTGCGCAGCCGCACCGCGTCAAGCACCAGACCGAGACGGCATGGCACGGAACGCGCGTTCCCCGGCTGTGTCGCCGCGGTCAGCGCCCTCGGCCACAACGTGCGCGTCGGCAGACCGGGCCACGCAGAGCGCGTCCGCATTGGTACGCCGGCTTCGCCGAAGCCGGCTCTTCCGTGAGCCGGGGCCGGCGGCCCCGGCGTATCTGACCTGCCTTGCTGCCACACGTAACTGGCCCATTACGAACATCGTGCGAAAATCCTGCCTCCCCCAACATTGACTCCCGCCGCCCCGTGTGACACAATGCGTAAATACAGGAAGGAGCCAAGCGTGGCCAAATCCAAGCCCGCCGACGATAGAAAGGTGATCGCACGCAACAAGAAGGCCCTCCACAAGTACGCCGTCATGGACACCTTCGAGGCCGGCATCGCGCTCAAGGGCTCCGAGGTCAAGTCCCTGCGCGAGGGCAAGGTCAGCCTCGCCGAGGGCTATGCCCGTGTTGACGGCGTCGAACTCGTGCTCGTGGGCGCCCACATCGACGCCTATCGCGACGGAGCATACGCCAACCACGAGCCGACCCGCCGCCGCACACTCCTCATGCACCGCCGCGAGATCAAGCGGTTGAGCACCGCCCTGGCCGAGAAGGGCCTCACCCTCGTCCCGCTCTCGATGTATTTCAAGCGCGGCCTGGCCAAGGTCGAGCTGGCTCTCGTCCGCGGCAAGAGGCTGTACGACAAGCGCGAGGCCCTGAGGGAACGCGATGCCGAGCGCGCCATGCGCCGCGCCATGTCCTCACGACGTCGGTCCGAGGACTGAGAGCTCCTTGAAGTGGTGAGTGGTGAGTGAAGAGTGGTCAGTCGCCTGGGACTTGGGGGTTCCCCGCTCAGCCCGCCGGCGGCGACTGCGCCGGCTGTCCCTGCTCGATCTTGACTCCGCGGGCGCGGAGCCGGTCAAATATCCGCTCGAACCGGTGCTGATACGTGTGGTGTGCCAGGGCCTTCCGCCGCCCGGCCGCCGCGATCGCCTTCCGCTCCTCCTCGTGGGCAAGATAGTACCGGATCTTCTCGACCATCTCGTCGGGCGTATTGAACAGCACCAGCTCCTTGCCCGGCTCGAACATCTCCTCGATCCCCTTCGTGGGATACGTAAGGTAGAGCCCTCCCAGCCCCAGCGTCGTGAACGCCCGCGCACTCATCGAGAGCCGGATGTGCGGATAGGCATCCCGCGCGATGAAGATCTTCGACAGGTGGACGGCCTTGGCGTACGTCTCGTTCCACACGAACCGGCCGCCGTACGCCCGGCTCACCTTCGACAACAGGAGCCCCAGCACGAACGTTCCGATCTTCCGCCGGATTCGCGGTCCCCACCACTTGATGTTGATCCCCTCGTCCACGATCCGCTTCACCAGCTTCCATCGCTCCATGTACGCCGGATTATCGGCTTCCAGCTTCCCGACGAGCGCCACGTCGCAGGTGAAGATCTGGCGATCCACATCAGTGGTCTCCCCGTACTCGTAGATCGACGGCTCGAACGCCTCCGGCAGCCACTCGGCGTCCGGGATGCCCGCCCGCCGGAACATCTCCACCAGCCCCTCGGCCATCGTGAAGAACATCTGGTGCGCGCGGCCGAGCTCGACCGCTTCGGGCAACGGGTTGGGCGTCACGGCGGGATACCACAACACGTTGTACGCGCCCTTCGCCCCCACCTGCCGGATCAGGTCAGGCGTGTACGTCTCTCCCCCATACACAATGTGCAGGTCGGGCCTGAACGAATCGACGGTCCGGAGCAGTTCGTTCGGGACATCTTCCGCGCCGCGGTAGTCGAACACCTGCACGGTGTGACCGGTCCGCTGAAGCGCCGGAGCCAGCGAATGTCCCGGACTCCACGGCCGGCTCATCGCTGCGCTCAAGAGGATTCTGGACACCCCGATTCACCCTCCGATATCACCAAGCTCACGAACCGCACACAAAAGATCATACGGGCGCCGGAAACGCATTTCCAGAGGGTGTTCCGGAAATCTCACTTGGGCCCCGCAGCAGCCTTGAGGCCCTTCTCGATCTCCCCGACGAACGAGTTGTACCTGGGGACCGCCTTCACGTCGAGGCCCGGAATCTTCTTCCCGAGCTCATAGACCGCCCGCTGAAGCTGGTTGTCCTCCTCCAGGTCGTGCGGCCAGTCACGCGCCCGCTCGTCCGCCGTCTGCATGCGCACCCACTGCCGCAGCAGCCGCCGGGCACTGTCCCGGTCCGTCTTCACCTTCAGTCCCCCGTACCACGCGTCAAAACCCGGATACCGCGACGCATCCTGACCGTCGAAATCCGCGAGCTCCATCAGCTCCTTCTTGTGCCCGGGCCACTGCCGCAGCGAGTACGCATGCAGGTCGCCCGCCGCCAGCAGCTTCTCGAACGTCTCCGGCGTCCACGGCTGCTCGAACGCGACCTCGATGTCCGGCGTGATCCCCCCCCGGTTGTCTGCCGAGCGATGGATGCTCCGGCCGCTCGGCAGGTAATACTTCGCGATCGTCAGCTTGAGCACGGCCCGGCGGCCGGTCGAGTCCAGCCGCATCAGTTGCTGCACGCTTCCCTTGCCGTAGGTCCGCTCCCCGATCAGCGTCGCCCGCTTGTGGTCCTGCAGGGCGCCCGACACGATCTCGGCCGCGCTGGCCGTGCCGCCGTTCACCAGCACCACG
The DNA here is from genome assembly GCA_964466285.1 of uncultured Planctomycetota bacterium. GTDB lineage: Bacteria > Planctomycetota > PUPC01 > PUPC01 > PUPC01 > CAYXNI01. The sequence goes on from CAYXNI010000083.1 coordinate 4,715, forward strand.
ATCGGGTAATCCGGATGCGGCGCCCGGCCGGTCGTCCGCAGCTCCGTGCGCGGGGCGATCTCCTTGTTCCGGCCCTCGCTATAGACGATCAGCTTGTCGCCCTTCAGGAACTTGTCCGCGATGTCCTTCGCCGCCGTCAGCAGCCCGCCCGGATCGTTCCGGAGGTCGAAGACCAGCCCCTTCATCCCCTCCTTCTCCATCGCCGCCAGAGCCTTCTCCACTTCCTCTGTGCTCGTGTCCCCGAAGCCGTCCAGCCGCAGATACCCGATCCCGCCCGGCATCAGCTCGTACTGGACCGAGGGCAGAGTCACCGTGCCCCGGATGATCTTGAGCAGCATCTCTTCGTCCTTCTCCAGGCCGCGCCTGCGGACCTTGCAGGCCACCACGCTCTCGGGTAGCCCGCGGAGCATGTCCCGCAGCGCGTCCGCGTCCTTGCCCTTGATGTCCTGGCCGTCAATCTCGATAATCTGGTCGTAGGAGCGCAGGCCGGCCTTGTATGCAGGGCCGGAATACACGGGCTTGACCGCCGTGAACACCTTCTCGCCGGTCCGGTCGTCCTTGAGAAACAGCACGTGCGCCCCTATCCCGCCATACGTGCCGGAGATCTGCTCGCGGAACTCCTCCCAGTCGGCCGCGCTGAGGTACGAGGAGAACGGATCGGTCTTGTGCAGCAGCGACGCCATCCCGCGCGCCGCCGCGTCCACCAGCGCCTCCTCCTTCGGCGGCGGCTCCACGTGATAACCCCTGATCTTCTCCTTCACCTCGTCCAGCAGCGGGCTCCCAAGGCTCCCCGCGTACTCCTTCTCACGGATCATCAGGTCCGACAGCCGCTTCAGTTCGAGCAGCTTCAGTGCCAGCCGCCCGCGCTCCGTCGGTTCGGCGGCCAGACCTTTCAGGACAGCGGGCACCGGGTCACGGAAATCGTCAAGCTCGCCGAGCGCGATCGCGGCCGCGGCCTTCACCTCCGGGTCCGCCCCCGCGGCCAGCCGGACCAGCGCCGTCATCGCCTTGCCCTGGGCGGCTTCGGTGGTCGCCGACGCCATCAACGCCTGGGCCAGGGCAACGCGGACCTGGCCGTTGTCGGCGGCATCGAGCAGCCGGGTCACCTCCACCTCGGCGGCCTGCCTTCCCTGCTGCCCGAGCAACCGGGCCGCCAGCACCCGTGCCTCTGTGCTGTACCGCCCGCCGGCCACGGAGCCGAGCGCCTTGACCCCCGGCTCCAGGTCCTGAAGCGAAAGCAGCGACCAGCCCAGCGCCAGCTTCGCCGCGGCCCCGTGCTCCCCGGCCGCCGCATTCCGGAGCTCGGGAAGGGCATCCTTTCCCAGCGCCGCCAGCTCCTGGGCGCAGGCCCACACCGCCGGGTCGGCCGGCTCTGCCTTGGCCAAGGGGGCAATCACCGCCGCCACGGCTCGACTGCCCTCGACAGGCTCGGGCCGTGAGCCTGCCGAACGGAGCTCGCCGAAGTCCCGCGCCGCCGCATCCGCAGGTCCCGCCTTCTCCGCCGCAAAGAGCGGCTGCATCGCGGCCAGCGCGAACACCGCCGCCGCCCAGGTTGCTCTGTGAACTGTCCTCATTCGACTCACCTTTCCTTCAATGTCGCGGCCCCCCACCAGGCCGGCCTCGCACTCATCGTCATAATATACCTGTTCAGGTTTTGCGTCAGCCCCGGCGTCCAGCTCACCGCCTGAAGACGCCCGCGTCCGTCGTCGTCAATCACCATAATGTTCAACCCGAACCGCGTACCCGGACGCGGCGCCTCGACCCCGACCTCGTCCCACGGCAGTGCCAGCTCGTAGACCGTGCCCGAGCTGTCCTCCTTCACCTTAACGCTGTGCTCGCCGCCGACGTCCCGTTCCTCTCGCGGCCTCTTCTGTTTGGCCGTCAGGGCCAGCCAGAACACCTTCTCGCGCCCGGTCAGCCGGTATCCGCCGTCCCCGTCGGGATCGATCGCCACGATCAGGCAGTCGCCCTCCCACTGCTCCGCGTCAAAATCGTGCGTCGTGTGCACATCGTCGTTCACGTCAACCGCCAGATACAAGTTCTTGGCGTCCCAGCCCAGGTACAACGCCGCCGACAGGTCGTTCGGGCCGTCCCAGGCCCAGACCGGCTCGCCGCCCGACTGCACCCGCTCGATGAACCGCGGCTTGTCGAGCACGGCCGCACGGTCCCGCCGCCAGTCCTCCCGAAGATGCCCGTCGATCTGCGGCGCCCGGTCGAACGCCGGCACCTCGTAGGCTGGCCGCTGCTGTTCGTACCAGGACTGCCGGACCCCCGCCAACTGCTCGTGCAGTTCCGTGGCCCCCTCCGGATTCTCCGCCATCAGCGCCTCATCCAGCCGGTCCGCCGCCGCCTCGTATTCGCCGCACGCCGCCAGCGCCCAGCCAAGCGCCGAGAGCGGAGCCGCTCCGTCGAGAAGCGCCGCGAGCCGATCCTCGGCCGACTCCGTCCCCTCCATCCGGAACGCCTGGATCGAGAAGCTCGAACAGACAAGAAACGTGCCCGACGCGACCGAGACTCTTGCAGGCCCGTCAGCGTCCAGCGCCAGAGACTTCACGACCGCGCCGTCCGCGGGCCGCACCAGCGCCGCGTAGCCGCGGCCCGCACCGAAGCCCGCTCCATCGCCCGTCACCACAATCAACGGCCCCGCCTCCGCTATCCTGCTGTCGCGCAGCCTGAAGGGCAGCGGCTGAGTCCACACCGTCGCCCCGTCCGTCATCCGCTGCGCCACCAGAGAGTCCGACAGCAGCAGCTTCTTCCTTGTCACCATCACATCGCCGACTAACACACCGTCCGGCTCCTTCACCACCGGCTCGCTGCGCCACAGCACCTCGCCGCTCTCGGCGTCGAAGCACGTCACCTCGCCGCCGAACGACCAGCGGTCCGGGAACACCACCACCCGCCTCTCGTCCGGCGTCGCCGCAACCCGGCCGATTGCGAACGGCAACTCCGCCTTCCACAGCACCCGCCCGTCTTCGAGCCGGCAGCTCCTCACCTCCCGGTCGCCGACCGCCAGCGCCACCCGCCCGCTCCTCGCCTGGATCGCCGGTTTGTCCGTCAGCCGGTTGTCCTCGCGGCCGATCCGCACCATCCCCGTCTGCTTGCCCGAAGCCGCATCGAACCAGCAGATCGCGCCCGGATTCTCGACAAACACGATCACCTTGCCCTCGCGGAAAGTCATCGTCCCTGGCACTGCGGGGCCGTCGAGCCGCACCCGCCAGACCTCGGTCCCCTTCTCCGCGTCGGCCGCGAAGAGATCGTTCTCGGCCGTCGTCGCGAAAACCCGCCCGCCCCCAGCCGCAGTGTCCACCAGGCTCTCCGCAAGCTCAACCCAGTCCTTGTCCTCGTCCGGCCGCCGGGCGGCTCTGTTCTCCACCGCCCACACCTGGCGGCCGGACCGAATGTCCATGCCGACCAGCCGCTGCCCCGCCCGCACGATCAGCTTGTCACCCACACGGTACGCCGCGGCTGGAAATCCGCCGGCCTCCCTCGTCCAGACCACACGCCCCGTTGACAGCTCGCGGCACTCGACCGCGCCCGAATTATCTGCCGCGCCCCACGCGACTGCGTTCCCCAGATCGCCGACCGCCAGCAGCACGGTGCCCTCCTCGCCGGGAACGTCCAGGACCGCGGGTCGTGCGCGCCCAGTGTCCAACGCCGTCCGCCACACCGGCGTCAGCGCAGCCTTCGCAGCTCGAGCCGGGTCAATCGCCCCCAACTCCAGCCGGGCCGCAGCCGCGCTCTGGCTGTTCGGATAATCAGCGATCAGCGCCTCCAGCCGCGCGGCATCCTTCTTCCGCCGTGCCTCCTCCAGCAGCCGCGCCGCCGGGTAGCTCCTCACCTGGGCCTCGACCAGGAAGG
>CAYXNI010000084.1:0-8568 GCA_964466285.1 uncultured Planctomycetota bacterium
AAAACCACCCCTTTGTAGATGGCAATAAACGAGTAGCCGGGGCCATGTTTCTCTCCGTCAACATGGAGCCGTGGCTGTACGGCGAGTTCGCCGGCCTCGCGAAGCCGGTCACCCCGGGCTCCGCGATCCTCGTGATTGGAGCCGTATTGCTCGGTGCGGTCTACCTCCGGATTCACGCCCCGGAGCTGGTGCGATCAAAACCGCAGCTCGCCGTCTACGGGTTCCTGTGCGTTGTACCGCTCGTGGCCGCTCGGGCCGCGGCGCTCGGCGGGGTCTCGCCGCAACTGGTCCCGCTGGGTGTGGTTGTCTTCGTGATTGCCCTGCGCCACGGGACCCAGGTCGCGGTGACGACAAGCCTGGCCCTCTCGTTCTTTGTTGCACTTGCCCTGCGCAATGATTTGCATCCAGTCGCCAACCCGGAAGCCGTCACGCTGTTGGGCGGGGCCATGGTCTGGACCTTTGGCGCCAGCCACATCCGAAAGCGTCTGTGGCTGTTCAAGGTCGGCATCTTCGCCGCGCTCATGCAGTTGTGGCTCGCCACCGGGATCGATCTGCTCGCGGCGGGGCAATTCACCCAAAACGGTCTCTGGGCGGCCGCCAACGGGGTGGTCACGGGCGGAGTCCTCACGGCGATGCTGCCCATCATTGAATACGTCTTCCGCGTCGACACGGAGATCAGCCTGCTGGAGCTCTGCGACCTCAATCAGCCGCTTCTCAAGCGGCTGGGGCTGGAGGCCCCGGGGACTTATCACCACAGCCTTGTCGTGGGCAATCTGGCCGAGGCGGCGGCCGAGGCCATGGGGGCGGACCCCCTGCTCGCGCGCGTCGGGTCCTATTTCCACGACATCGGCAAGCTCGCCAAGCCCACATACTTCGTCGAGAACCAGGGAACCGAGGGGAGCCGTCACACTCGCCTCGCTCCCAGCATGAGCGCCCTGATTATCGCGGCACACGTCAAGGACGGGGCGGAAGTGGCCGAGGAGTACGACCTGCCCCGCACGATCGTCGACATCATCAGGCAACATCACGGCACGTCGCTTATGGAGTTTTTCTACCAGCGGAGCCTCGAAATTGAGCCTGACGAGCCGAGCTCGGAGCAGATGTTCCGTTACCCGGGGCCGAAGCCTGAAACGCGCGAGGCGGCGCTCATCCTGCTGGCGGACAGCGTCGAGGCCGCATCCCGGACACTACCTGACCCCTCTCCTGCCCGCCTCCAGTCCCTCGTGCACGAATTGACGATGAAAAAACTCCTGGACGGCCAGCTCAACGAAAGCCCGTTGACGTTGAAGGACGTCGCGAAGGCCGAGAGCTGCTTCGCGCGCGTACTCGCGGCCAGCTTTCACGGCCGCATCAAATACCCCGGCGCAAATGACCATGGACCCGGCGAGCCCAGGCATTCGCCCGAGCACCCCGCCCGGCCGGACAGCTCATGAAAATCGACATTACCAACCTCCAGGACATTGTCCACCTCAACCGGCCAGCGCTTCGGAAAGCCGCCAAGGCCGCCCTCAAGGACTTCCTCGGCTGTTACAGCATCGTGCTCATGGACGACGAGCAGATGCGGGACGTGAATCACAAGTACCTCGGCCGCGATGAGACGACCGACGTCATCGCCTTCCCCTTCAGGGACGCCCCGCTGAGCCGGGACGACTGCGCCGGAGAGATCATCGTGTCCGCCGAACGCGCCGCCGCCGAGGCCGCGCACCGGAAGATCGATGTGGAGTCGGAGCTGGCGCTGTACGTGGTCCACGGCGCGCTTCATCTGGCTGGCTTCGACGACACCACGCCGGAACAGGCGTCCCTCATGCACCAGCGCGAGAAGGAACTCCTCCGCGCCCTGGGCTACGACGCCGAGCGGCTGTGGAAACCGCTGAAAACGAAACCCCGACAAGCGCCGGGAAGCTGACGTTTCGCTGCAATTGTGCGGCGGTGCGCTATGTGTGGAAGAGTTTCCAGCCGATGAAGGCCGCGTGCTGCGCGGCCACCTTGACGGGCGTTACCAGCCTGCCTCGCGCCCCACTCGGTGAGCGGAGCGGATCGAGGACGAGCGCGTCGAGCGCCCGATTGAGCTTGTCTACAGTTCCGCCGGGGGCGGCACAGACGAGGACGTGCCTTGCCGCCGCATAGTAGAGGCCGTGCGGCACAGTCCGCAGTTTCTCGAGCTCGCGGCGCAGCCGGGACACTGCGTGGCGTTCGGCTGGGGGAATCATGTCTGCCGGCACCGGAGCCCCGAACTCATCGCGGACGCGCTGGAGCACGGCGTAGAGAATCCTCGAAACCTCGTTCATCAGACCCACGCTGCGAAGCCGCGGCCAGTTGATCACCTCGGCATGGGCCGTGATGATACTGGCCAGCTCGTACAAGTCCATCAGCGGAAAATCGACAAACAGATGCTGGCGAATGACGTTGTGAGCCAGCCGAAGCTGCACGGCGTCCTGGGGATTGAGCGCGGTGACTTTCAGGCCGCCCGCCGTGGTCTGATGCGCTTTGGCGAAGAAGTCGTCACGGTCCGGGTCGCGTCGCGACCAGGCGTGCAGGTCGACGAGCGCCGGCGAGTCGATGCTGAACGCCACGGCCTGCGTCCCCGACGTGCAGAGCCACCCGCGCCGGTCAAGCAGCGCGCGCGCGGTCTCCGCGTCTTCCGGAGCAACGACGATGTCGATATCCTCCATTCCGCGCACGGCGGCCGAGAGGTATCCCGCCGGCGCCTGGTCCGCGAGCGAGACCGCGCCCTTGATGAGGCAGGCGGCGATGCCGCGGTCGGCCAGCATCGAGACCACTTCGATCAGTTGCCGGCGCAGGAGGCGATTGCGCAATTGACACGCTGCCGCGGCCTGTTCCAGCGCTTCGACGTCCCGCTCGCACCCGCGAAACGGTATGTCGAGACGGATCCCCCTCATTCGCTCGGCCAGGACCGGCGCGATTCGATGATGCGGAGATGACGTGAGGAGGCGGGCCAGCCGCCCGCCCTGCACAAGCCTCTGAAACAGAACCGGCGCCTCGGCATCGTCACGGTCCACGTGCAGAAGCCGGGCGATCAACTGGTGGGGCGGCTGGGCATCGGTTGAGTTCTGTTGCACGGAGAGACCGCAGTTCAAGCCGGCCGGCCGCCGGGCCGACGCCGGGGGATTCCAGCCTGGCCTCCGGTCGGCTCCGCCTGGCCTTCGGACGGGTCTTTTTTCTTCTTGGGCGGGCCGGTCGGTATGGCCGAGACGGCCGCCATGTCGAAGGTCTTGATCACCGGGCCGATGTAAACGCCCAGCAGCGCGGCCGTCTTCAAGAAATCGCGCTTCGACGCGCTGAATCGGTTTCCCCGCTTCCCGGCTTTATCCATCGGACGCATCCTACACCTCCGGCCGGCGCCCATACCGGAGCGCATACTCGCCGGCCCTCGAGACGGCGTTGCGCAACGTCGGAAACCATCTCGGAAACCGGCGCCGCAACACGCGCGCCAACCCAAGTATTGTACAACCCCTCTTCAGCGATGACAAGGCGCAGCGGACCATTTCCGCCTCGACAGACAGGAGCGGCCGATGCGTGCGCGAGCCGGCCTCCAGCGCCGTGAGCGTGGTAGGAAACGACCGGAACGTCGTGCCGTCCGCTTCGCCACCGCTCGTGCGGACCGCCCACTGCCACCAGACCCGGCCGGAGTCCCGGCTCGGCCGCGCGGCGAGATCCACGGCGATCAGCGACCCTTTTCCCGCCTTGACCGGCTGAACGAGCGGCAGCAGCCCCTGGCCCCACAGCGTGGCCGGAGCCAGCGGGGAATTGCTCAGACGCACGCGCGGCGCGAGCCGGGCCTCGAACCACACGGCCAGGCCATGGAGGACGGCGGCCCGTCGCGCGTGGAAACTGAGCCTTGCGTCGAATCCGAACGCTGTCTTCGCGGCAAAGTCGATGTGGTGTGCGCGTTTGGGCATGGCGGCAAGCTCCGCCGCTCGCAGGCCGGCGCGGTGGATGCAGTTCATCGCCATCTCGCGCGTCGCGGAGAAATCGACCCCGTGGGCTTTCTGACCGGTGTCGCCCCACTGGTCAATGCGCGCGTACAGCGCCCGACAGTGGACCGGGGCGGCGAAGACGTCGACCGTTGATGGGATGATGCGGCCGCCGGGCTTGAGCATTCTGCGTTGCACGGCTCGGATCAGGCGCTCGGTTTCCGGCTCGACAAAGGTGGCAGAGAAGTCCTCGAAGATGGCGACATCGGCCCTCTCGGGCAGCTTCACGTCGAGCGCGTCGGCGCAGATGAACTCGATCCGGTCCGCGCAGCCGTTGTCGCGGGCGATCTGCCGAGCGGTGATCACGATGTGCTCGCGCTCGATCGCGTAGACCTTCCTCGCGCCGGCTCGCGCGGCGAAAACGGCATACGTGCCCAGCCCGCACCCGACGTCGACCACCACGTCGCCCGGCCGGACGACCGACTCAATGGCGCGGCGGAAGGCTCCGACCCGCACCGCGTCGCTGGCCATCCCGCGATAGCGATTGATCATCCGAACACCTCCGCAAGCATGCGCGCGTTCTCGCGCAGGTCGCAGCCGCCCACGAACCACAGCCGGGAACCGCGCACAAGCCGGACGCAGGTGTCGACGGCCGTTTTCCGGCGCCCGCCGGTATTGAACGTCAACCCGAGGAGCCGTTCCACCGCCTCCGTCTCGCCGAGCGGCTCGATGCGGCGGTTCGCCGAGCGGCCGGGGAAGGCGACGGCGGAAACGGTGGCCCGTTCCCTCACCGGGCCGCCGATCGTCTCGGGGTTGACGTAGCGGACAATGCGGAGTCCGGAATCGAGCTGGACGCGGCGCGCTTTCATGGCTCGAAGCTCGGGCAGGCGGCGCACAGTCCCGGTCTTCACAAGCATCGCCCGCGGGAAGCTCGCGACGGCGGACGAGCGGGGCTCGACGAGGGCCACTTCGTCGCTCATCACCCCCCATCCCGCCATGCCCATCGCACAGGCGAGCGAGGTCTTGCCGGCGTCCGAGGCGCCCGCAAGGACGAGAGCCCGGCCGCGGCGCTGGACGACCGCGGCATGGACCTGAACATAACGGCGGAACCCCTTGAGCAGCCAGGCGACGACCTCGGCCTCAAGCCAGGGAAGGAGTTCCGATCTCGATCCCGCGTGCCAGAGCAGTCTGTCGCGAAGAAAAACCTGGAACCGGCCGCCTTCATTCCGCACACGGAAGGTCCCGGCCGCGTTGCCGCGCTGCCGGCCGGCCCGGCAGGCGGGCATCACGGCGTCCGCGATGTCGCGGGCGATAGGCTCGTCCGCCTCGATGGCGAAGGCGAGGTCGTGGAGCGAATAGCGGATCAACATTCAATCAGGCCCAGACGAGCGAATTGGCCAGCCGCCCGGATCACGTCGCCAAGCACCACGGCCCGATCGGCCTTGGTCATGAAACTGACCTCGTCGGCGATGTCGCCAAGCGAGCGGGACCCGTTCATCAGGCACCAGATGGCGCCGGCCGTGATGTTGAGAGAATGGACCTTCTCGTTCCCCGGGTCGTACAGCACGCAGCCGTCTTCGAGTTCGCGGAACAGCACGTCATCTTTGGTTCGCGGGACGTCATGGCCGGTCATCGGGCGGTTCCCTCCGCAGAGCACCTGTACTACAATCCGCCATTTTCGTCGTGCCCTGCTCCGAAAAGTGTGACGCGGGCATCTTGCCCGCGTCACGCAAGACGCGCCTGGATTCATTCGTCATTTGGACATTCGTCATTTGATTTGATTAGACATTCCGTCATTCGTCATTTGGTTGCGGCCTTTGACCGCGTTGGGTGATTCGAGCAGGAACGTGACGGGCCCGGAGTTGATCATGCTCACGTCCATCATTGCGGCGAAGCGGCCGGTCTCGACGGGGAGGCCGCGTGCGCGGAGAGCGGCCACAAAGTCCTCGTACAGCTTCTCGGCAAGGCCCGGCTCGCACGCCTTGTCGAAGCCGGGGCGCCGGCCCTTGCGGCAATCGGCGCAAAGTGTGAACTGCGATACGACGAGCGCCGCGCCGCCGATGTCCTCGACCGAACGGTTCATCCTGCCCGCGTCGTCGTCGAACATGCGGAGCTCGGCGACCTTGCGGGCCATCCAGCCGGCGTCGGCCGCCGTGTCGCCGCGTTCGACGCCGAGCAGCACGAGCACGCCCCGGCCGATCGAGCCGCAGGCCGAGGCGCCGACGGTGACCGAGGCGGAGGCGACGCGCTGGAGCACGGCCTTCACGCGCCGAACTCCTGCCTGACCTTGTCGGACTTGGCGGCGACGTCGCGCGCGAGTTTCTCTTTGTAGGCGCCAAGCGTCCGGCGCAGTTCATCGTCCGAGGTGGCCAGGATTTGCGCTGCGAGGACGGCGGCGTTGGTGGCGCCGCCGGAACCGATGCCGACGGTCGCGACGGGCACGCCGCCCGGCATCTGGACGGTGGAGAGAAGCGAGTCGAGGCCGCCGAGGTCGGACGTGGGCATTGGGACGCCGATCACGGGGAGCGTGGTGAGCGACGCGATGACGCCCGCGAGGTGCGCGGCGCCGCCCGCCGCCGCAATGATGACCTTGTAGCCGCGGCCTTCGGCGCCCGCGGCGAACTCGTGTGCCGCCTTTGGCGTCCGGTGCGCCGAGATGACGTCGACGCTGAACGGCACCCCGAGCGCGCGCAGGGTCTGGATGGTGCCCTCGAGCTTCGGCAGGTCTGAATCGCTGCCCATAACGATGGCGACTTTGTGCTTCCCCATGAGCGGCCTCCACAGAATACGGCTTGTCGAACTGGCCCGAAGTATTATAATTCACGCACGGTGCTTGTCAACGCGAGGAAGCAGTAACCAGTGACCGGCGACTGCTGACCGGTGATCCGCACTGACTGGCAACTGGCAGGTTGTGATTGGCGAGGCCGATGTTCACGGAAAATGACATTCGGTACATGCGGCTGGCGCTGCGGCTGGCCGAGCGCGGGCGCGGCAAGGTCGAGCCGAACCCGATGGTGGGCTGCGTAATCGTGCGCGGCGGCCGGGTCATCGCACAGGGCTGGCACAAGCGGTTCGGCGGCCCGCACGCCGAGGTGAACGCGGTGAACGACGCGGGCGGCCGCGTGGCTGGGGCGACGGTCTACGTGACGCTTGAGCCGTGCGCGCATTTCGGGAAGACGCCGCCGTGCGCGGACTTCCTGATCGGGCGGCGCGTGGAACGGGTGGTGGTCGCCTGCCGCGACACGTTTCCCAAGACCGCGGGAAAGGGCATCGCAAGACTGAAGAAGGCCGGCATCCGCGTGGACGAGGGGTTGCTCCGCGAGGAGGCGCGCTCGCTCAACGCGCCGTTCTTCAAGCTGATTGAGACCGGACGGCCGTATGTGATCGCGAAGTGGGCGATGACACTTGACGGCAGGATCGCAACGAAGACGGGCGACTCGAAATGGATTTCGTCGGGGGCGGCGCGAAGGCTGGCGCACAAAGTTCGCGGCCAGGTCGACGCGGTCATTGTCGGAATCGGTACCGTGCTGGCCGACGACCCGGAGCTGACGTGCCGGCTGGCGAAGGGGCGGAACCCGAAGCGGATCGTGCTCGACAGCATGGCCCGGCTGCCGCTTCAGAGCAGGCTGGTCGAGACGGCGGACGACGTGCCGGTGGTCGTGGCGGTGTCGGCGAAGGCGCCGAGGGCTCGCGTCGAACGGCTGAAGAAACTTGGCTGCGGCGTGCTGACGTTTCCGGCGAAGCGCGGCCGGATTGACGTCGCCCGTGTGCTCGACTGGCTCGGCTCGATGCGGGTGACGAACGTGCTGGTCGAGGGCGGCGGCGAGGTGCTGGGTTCGTTCTTCGATGCCGGCCTGGTCGACGAAGTGCTCGTCTTCGTCGGGCCGAAGATCGTCGGCGGCGCAGGCAAGTCGCCGGTGCTGGGCTCAGGCGTCTCAAGGCTTGCTGATGGCCTTCGACTCGGCCCGCTCACGGTGAGGAAACACGGGGACACGCTGTTGTTGCGCGGGCGGGTCCTGGGCTGAAATCACGGCCGCGCCGGGTCGTAGCATTTCCGCGGATTCCTGAGCACAATCATCAGGTTCCTGGGCAACGGGGCCACGTATCGGGCGCTGTCTGGCGCGGGGGTCAGTTCGCTCTTCTGCCGGTGGTTCCCTTGGCGGTGGCGGCGGTCTTCTTGGCTGGCTCCTTCGGGCGGAGCGACCGTGTGGCCTTGCCCGCCTGCCACATCTCGGAGTTGCCAATCTCCGCGAGCTCCTTCGTCAGCAGCTCCTGATAATTGGGCTTGCCGCACATGCTGATGACGCGGCGGGTCTCGGCGCCGGAGGCGACGCGCTTGTAGAGCGCCTTGAACACGGGCAGCACGGCCTTGCGGAACTTGGGCTTCCAGTCGAGGGCGCCGCGCTGGGCGGTGGCGGAGCAGTTCGAGTACATCCAGTCCATTCCGTTCTCGTCGACGAGGCGGATGAGGCTTTGGGTGAGCTCCTCGACGGTCTCGTTGAAGGCTTCGCTCGGGCTGTGGCCGTGAGAGCGAAGCACTTCGTACTGCGCTTCCATGATGCCGGCAAGGGCGCCCATGAGGACGCCGCGCTCGCCGGTCAGGTCGCTGTAGACTTCTTTTTCGAAGGTCGTC
>CAYXNI010000085.1:0-8499 GCA_964466285.1 uncultured Planctomycetota bacterium
CGTCCACTCAGACCCTCATCAACTCCTGTCTGTTGCCCTGCGCACCTCCTTTCGTCCCCTACATTTGTTGGTCACCGTTGCCGGGGCCAACTGGTTTCCGGACCTCAACCCAAGACAACTATGCGAGCCGTACCCGTCCATCATTCACGGCTCAAACCCTCTTGCGTCCCAGGCCGTCAGCCGCCACACGCCACCACCGGCCCGCGACAGTTTCTCACTTACTCGCGCCGCTCACTACGCCGTGAGCAGCAATCTCGCCTCCCATTCTTCGCGCCGCTCGTCACGCCATAGGCCTAACCTCCTTTCTCCCCGCCGGGCCATTGGTCCGGCGCGGACAGTTGATTTCCGTGTTGAACTCGCTTGTCACTTCCGTTGCCTCTCTGCGGCCGTCACACGCGACCGCGACGTTGTCTGGTCCCGTCCGGCCGCTTTCTCGCCGCCGGACGGGGATATGTCCGTTGGTCAGCTTCTTCGCCGACGCGCAAGGCCAATGAGACCAAGTCCGACAAGACCGAGGGCAGCAGGCTCGGCCACAGGCGTGGCCTCCGTCTCGGCGTATCCGAAGTTCCCAACGTTGTTGAACGCGTAGCCGAAGTACCACATCTGGTACGTGTCGCCGTCTCGAATGACCCAGGGTGTCTGGACCCCCCGGCCCGCCCCTTCGTTCATCTCCCATTCCTGCGACGCCTCCAGGACCGGGTTATCCCCCGACTTGGTCCAGTTGATTCCGTCGGTCGAGGTTGCGTATCCGATGGCCCACTCGGTTGTGGGGTCGGTGGTTGTGGCGTCCTCGTCGTAACCGCCGTACCACATCCGGTACACGTCGCCGTCCTTGATGACGTGGGGATGAGTTGCGCGGGTGACGTCAAAACTCCCCGCGGCGCCTAGTGGCATCACGATGTTGTTCGCGGTTGAGCCGCCGAAGTCGAACAGGCCCAGGTTCGGCTTGTCCCAATTGATGCCGTCGGCGGACGTCGCGTAGCAGATTTCGGGCGGGCTGTTGTCCGGTACGTTCACCGCCCTGCCCGAGTAGTACATCTTGTACACGTCGCCATCCTTGATAACGCTGGGATAGTAGACATTTCCGGCTTCCCATGGATTCGCCGTGGTCAGGACTGGACCGGTGCCTACCTTAGTCCACGCGAGACCATCCGGCGAGGTCGCGTATCCGATCTCGCGGACCCCCGATGCTTCTCTCCCAGCGTACCACATGCGGTATGTGTCTCCGTCTTTGAGGACGCTCGCGGTGTAGATTCCATTCACGTCCCACCCCTTTGCCGTTCCGGACATCACGGGAGTCGCGTCCTGCGTCCAAGTAAGGCCGTCCGTCGAGGTCGCGTACCCGAGGTTGAAGCCGGTATAGCCGGACGCAGTGGCAGCAGCCGCGGTGTACCAGGCCTTGTACGAGTTGGGGGCTTCCTTGATGACCGCCATCGTTATCCCGGTCTTGCCAACGGCCCAGCAGGCGGGGACAAGGACGGGGTTCGAGGCATCCTTCACCCACGGGAGCATGGGATCGCCGGGACCGGCGTTCACCGTGGCGGCAGCGGCCAGGCAAACCGCAAACGCCGCTACCACTGCAATCATCATCCGTTTCATCTCAAGACTCCTTTTCTTTTTTGTCGCGATTCGGCGGCGGGCACACGCCACCACCGGCCCGCGACAACATTCTCCTTCATCTGGCCCTCGGACTACTGTCCGAGAGACCGTCCTTCTTTTCCCTCCCGGCGCCGGAACACCCGGCGTCCATCCCACTGACCGATGCTTGTCGCGCGTTCACCTCCTTTCGTACCTTGCATTTGTTGGTCACCGTTTCCGGGCCAACTCGTTTTCCCTCCTCAACCCAGGTGACTCTACGAGCCGTAGCAGTCCATCCACGGCTCAAACACTCTTGCGTCCGAGACCGCTGGCCGCCACGCGGCCAACCGCACTCGCCAAGAGACACCCGACACGCAGCAAATCCCGTGCCAAACAGGTTCAAAATCGACCGAGTTGCCACAATATGCTATTCAGCAATAAGTTACGGATCACGTCGTTCATGGTGTCCTTTCAGGCATGTTGCATAAAAGCGACGTGAGATCGGGGCTGAAAGGAACTATTCTCTGTATCATCAACGCTAGTCGGCAGTTACGCCATGTTGCGGAAAAGCAACGCGATTTCGGCCATGATGCGGAAAAGGAACGCGCCTGGCGGCGGAGTTGATAGTTGATAATCAAGGGGAAAAGGGGAAAGGGGGAAAGGGATTTTCTCACCACGACGGCACGAGCCGACGGGTACGTCGGACACGACGGCAATTCATTCACCACGGATAGACACTGATTAACACGGATGGAGAGCTGATTGAAGATGATCCGATCAGTCTTCATCATTCAGAAAATGCATTGCTCCGGTTGTTGTAACGCGGGCAAGCCTGCCCTGAGCGAAGCCGAAGGGATGCCCGCGTCACGATAACGGAAGCCCTTCTCGGTGCGTAACTTGGAGAACTGCTAACCGGAGCAACGCATAGAACTATACGGACTCAATCCAGATTCGCCCGTTTCACCCAGCACAGGGGTTGGGCGGGGCAGACAAACAGGCCGGTCCAGCGCCATTGACGCATGGGCTTCAGGAACGTATAAAGGGACATCGCTTTCGCCGGGAGACAATGGCATGCGGAGAATGCTCGCAGGTGTCTTGGCATTGTCCCTGGCCGCTTCGCCGGTAGAGGTGTGCTTTTCGCCAGAGGGCGGCTGTACTGATGCAGTTGTGAAAGCCTTGGGCGAAGCGAAGACAACCGTCCGGATTCAGGCGTACGGCCTCACGTTCGACGGACGGAAAATGCAATCACAACACAGGAGGGTGTGGAAATGACATCGCGTGAACGCATTCAGGCAGCGCTTGCTCATAGAGAATCTGACAGGGTGCCAATCGACTTCAACGGGCACCGCTCCAGCGGAATAATGGCGCAGGTCTATGTGAAGTTGCGCAAGTATCTTGGGCTGCCGAAAAAGGAACTTTACGTTTACGATCTCATCCAGCAGCTGGCGCTCGTAGATGACGACGTGCTGGACAGGGTGGGCGCAGATGTCGTCGAAGTCGGTCACGACTACTTCCGCAAGCCGGAATACTGGCAGGATTGGAAACTTCCTGACGGCACGCCGTGCAAGATACCGGCGTTTGTCCACCCTGAGAGGCGCGGAGACGACTGGGTCGTGCTTGGTGACGAAGGGCAAGTGATCTGCATTCAGAAGAAAGGCGTGTTGTTTTTTGAGCAGACGTGTTTCCCGCTGCTGGACAACGATGATGACTGCACATTTGAGCGGCTTTCTCACTACCTGAACCAGGTCATGTGGTGGAGGATCGGTACTCCGCCCGCTCCAGCCGGCCTGGATGAAGCAGGGCTGGAGGAGCGGCGGCGTACGGCAAAGGAGCTGAGGGAGTCCACAGACCGGGCCATCTACGGCACTTTTGGAGGCAACCTGATCGAGATCGGGGAGTTTATCTTCCGCATAGACAAGTTTCTTTATCTGTTGGCGGCAAACCCCAGGAGAGTGCACGTGTTCCTGGACAGGCTGGTCGAGTTGCACCTGGCCAACATGGACAAGTATCTGGGCGCCGTTGGTGAGTATATCGACGTGATCGGTTTTGGTGACGACATGGGAATGCAGACGGGGCCGCAGTTTTCTCCGGCGATGTATCGCGAGTTCTTCAAGCCTCGTCATACGATCCTGTGGAATCACGCCAAGAAGCTGTGTCCGCACGTGAAGGTCAGCCTGCACTGCTGCGGCGGCGTGTATCCTCTGCTTCGAGATATGATCGAAGCAGGTTTGGATGCCATGAATCCGGTGCAGATTACCTGCGCTGATATGGAGGCGTCCCGATTGAAGAGGGAGTTTGGCAGGGACCTTGTTTTCTGGGGTGGAGGATGCGACACCAGGAGCGTGCTTTCACAGGGCACACCTGACGAGGTTCGCAGGCATGTAAAGGGACAGGTTTCCGTTCTGGCGCCCGGAGGCGGGTTTGTGTTCCAGCAGGTTCACAATATCCTCGCCGAGGTTCCGGTTGAAAACGTTGCGGCGATGTTCGATGCAGTGGCTTCTGAATGAAACATGTCGAATGACCGGTATGTGTTGTGTGTCCTTGTTTAACGAAAGGGATATCAATGCCTCGCAGGAGCGTTCAGAGCACGATGGCGCGTGAGCGGCTGTTGATGGATTTCGGTTGGCGGTTTCACCTGGGGCACGCGGCCGACCCGCAGCAGGACTTTGGAGTGGGCGATTACGTAGTGACGTTCGCCAAGGCGGCTGACGCGGGCCCCGTCGCTGTGCTCAAGGGCGACTTCGACGACGCGATCTGGCGAACGCTCGACCTGCCACACGACTGGGCGGTCGAGTTGCCCTTCGAGGGGCCGGACGACAACCAAGCGGCCTTGTCGCACGGGTTCAGGCCCGTGCGACGCAACCGTCCGGCCAACTGCGTCGGCTGGTATCGGAAGCGATTTCCGATTGCCGCCGGCGACGAAGGCAAGCGAATGACGATCGAGTTCGACGGCGTTTACCGCGACGCGATGGTCTGGCTGAACGGCCACTGGCTCGGCCGGAACTGGAGCGGGTACAGCAGCTTCCACTTCGACGTCACGGATTACGTTTTCTACGGGCAGGACAACACGCTCATCGTCCGCGTCGACGCCAGCCAGTGCGAGGGCTGGTTCTACGAGGGAGCGGGGATCTATCGTCACGTCTGGCTGACGAAGACCGCGCCGGTGCACGTGGGGCACTGGGGAAACTTCGTGACCGCCGAGCCGGACCGGAAGAGCCTGAGGAAGCTGCAGGCGGCGGCGAGCGGCGTCGCCGGCTATGCGTCGGTCACGATCAGGACGAAGGTTGAGAACGACTCGGATGAGAAGGCCGCCGTGCGCGTCGAGGCGGAGATCATCGATGCCGCCGGGCGGAGGGTGGCGCGCGGTATAAGCGCGGCCCGCACGCTCGGACCGTGGGCCGGGGCCGAGTTCCGCCACAAGTTCACGCTGAAGAAGGCGCGGCTTTGGTCCGTCGACAAGCCGCAACTGTACAAGGCCGTGACGCGTGTGCGGAGCGGCAGTGCGGTCACGGATCTCACCGAGACAAGCTTCGGCGTGCGGAGCATCCGGTTCGACAAGGATCGCGGTTTCTTCCTGAACGAGCGGCCGGTCAAACTGAAGGGCGTGTGTTGCCACCAGGACCACGGCGGGGTCGGCAGCGCGTTGCCCGATGCGATCCAGGCGTTCCGCATCCGCAAGCTCAAGGAGATGGGCGTGAACGCCTATCGCACAAGCCACAACGCGCCGACGCCCGAGTTGCTCGACGAATGCGACCGGCAGGGGATGCTTGTCATGGACGAACAGCGGGCGATGGGCTCGTGCCCCGAGATCCTGAGCCAGCTCGATCGGATGATCCTGCGCGACCGCAATCATCCGAGCATCGTGATCTGGTCGCTCGGCAACGAGGAGCAAACCATCCAGGGCACGGTCACGGGCCGGCGGATCGGCGGAACGATGAAGCGGCTGGTGAAGAACCTGGACGCAACGCGGCCCGTCACGGTGGCGATGAACAACGGCGGCGCGGGCGAGGGGTTCACGAAGATCGTGGACGTGCAGGGGTGGAACTATATCCGGATCGGCGAGATCGACAAGTGGCACGCGGAGCATCCGGAACTGCCGATCGTCGGCTCCGAGGAGGCGAGCACGCTCTGCACGCGCGGCATCTACGTCCGCGATGCGGACAGGGGCTACGTCGTGGCGTACGACCAGGAGGTGCCCGGCTGGGGCGTGACGGCCGAGACGTGGTGGCGGTTCGCGGCCGAGCGGCCGTGGTACGCGGGCGGGTTCATCTGGACGGGCTTCGATTATCGCGGCGAGCCGACGCCGTACGCGTGGCCGTGCATCAACTCGCATTTCGGCGTCATCGACGTGTGCGGGTTCCCGAAGGACAATTTCTACTACTATCAGGCGTGGTGGACGAGCCGGCCCGTCTTGCACCTGCTGCCGCACTGGAACTGGGCGGGCCGGGAAGGGCAGGAGATCGACGTGCGGGCGCTGACGAACTGCGAGGAGGTCGAGCTGTTCGTGAACGGGCTGAGCGTGGGCCGCAAGGCGGTCCCCAGCAACTCGCACGCGCAGTGGATGGTCCGGTATGAGCCGGGCGAACTGCTTGCACGCGGTTACCGCGGCGGCAAAGAGATCCTTACGGCCCGCGTCGAGACGACGGGCGCAGCGGCCGCCGTTCGCCTGCGGCCCGGCCGCGCGAAAATCAAGGCCAACGGCGAAGACGCCTGCCTGGTGGAGGCCGCGATCCTCGACGGCGCCGGGCGAGTTGTGCCGACGGCCGATAACAAGGTGAGTTTCGAGGTCAGCGAGAACGCCCGGATCATCGGCGTCTGCAACGGCGACCCGTCGAGCCACGAGCCCGACAAGTGCGGCGGAACGCAGACGGCTCTGAGAGCAGAGCGGCGCGCTTTCAACGGGCTGTGCATGGTGATCGTGCAGGCCGGGCGGGCGCCGGGCGACATCAAGCTGAAAGCGGCGTCCGAGGGCCTGGCGAGTGACACGGCCACGATCAACGGGCGGCGAGCCGGGCAGCGGGCGAGGCTGTGATAATCGAGGACGCGTCTCGAAGACGAGACGACGACGATTACGCGGTCCTCTGGCTGAAAGCTGAGCGTTGACGGCTGACCGCTTCGTGGCCAATCTCAGGGTTTTGAAACAATGTCTACGTCTCTGGATGATACAAGAGCTGAATGCGCCAGAAGAGGTAGGCGTCGTATTGTTCCGCGCTGTTGAAGCGGAGGTTGGTCAGGGGGTTGCCGTCGAGGATGTGGCGGATGCTGGGGTCGACGTGGGCCTGGCCGCAGCGAAGGGCGAGGTACTTGATGAACTCGGTGAGGTTGGCGATGGAGGTGGGCTGCATTTTCATGCCGGTCTGGAGGAAGTTGAAGGTGCTGGCGTTGAGGCGGAGGTGGCAGGCGGGCTCGACGGCGAAGATGTCGAGGAGGTGGTCGGAGCTGATGGACTGCTGGTCGGCCACTGGGGGGAGCGCGGCGTCGACGAGACGTGCGTAGTCGCCGTACATGAACGAACCGGTCAGTTCGATTCCGATGGGGATCTGGGGCTCGAGGAGTTTTTTCTTTGTGGTGATCTTGACGACGCTGGCGGCGGCGAGGAAGACGATGTCGGCGGAGGGGATGTCAAGTGCGCCGGGGCGTGGATTGGCGGGGCCACGCAGGTCGAGCAGTTCGAGTGTTTGGTCGGACAGGCGTGCGGCTTCGAGGCACACTACGGGCGGGAATTGAACGAGCTGGGCCTCGGGCAGGGCAAGGGCCGGGCAGCCGATGTTTGCAAGGCAGGTGACGAGGGCGTCGGCCTGGGCCTTGGGAAGGTGCGTTGCCAGGACGCCGATGCGGTCTCGGAGTTCGCGCCTGACGTCGAAGGCGATGCGGCCCGTGGCCTTGGCGATGAGCTGGACGGCGTCCGGCGAGGCGGCCGTGTCGTCACGGAGGATGATGCAGTACGTTTCGGTCATGGTCGTTCGCTGAACGTGAATCGCTGACCGTGAATCGTGAATCGTTAACTGTTAACCGTTCACTGGCTCGCATGAGGTGGCGGAGGCGACACGAGCATGAGTACGAGTACGAGTAAGAGTAAGAGTAAGAGTGTTACTCGGGCACGGGGTATTGTGGTGCGCGGATGGCCTTGGTCTCGTCTTCCTCGGGGGGGACGATCCTCTTGCGGCCGCGGTGATGGCGGTCGGGGGGCTTGAAGTGGTGCTTGATGGTGAGGTGGAAGCTGATGGGGGGGGCGCCGGGGATGATCTGCTCGTAGCGCTCGGCGAGGACGCGGGAGAGTGTGTCGTGGACGGAGACGATGTTGGTCATGTCCTTGATGCGGGCGTCTACTTCGCCGGATGAGGGGACGCGTGTCTGTTTGTCGGTGATGAGCCGGACTCTGACGTCGTGGACTTCGGGGATCGACTTGGCGGTGCGGCGAAGCGCTTCTTCGATTGCGAAGGCATGGACGCGGATGCTGCCGGTTTCGCTCTTGAGGATGATGTAATCGCTGCTTGCGCGGCGTAGGGCCTTGATGATTTTGAGGGACTGGAGGAGGAGGAGTCCGAGCCCGAGGACGAGGCCGGTGATCTCCATCCATCCGGTCTTAATGAGCGGGTCGAAGATGCAGGTCAAGCTGAGTGTGACGAGGAGAATGGCGGTGAAGGTGGCGAGGAGGTATTCGAGGTAGCGGGATCGGAACGGCTTGGGCATGTTGAGCCCTCCCAGGTCAGGAGTTCGTGTCGTCTACGTCCTCTTCTTCGGCTTCTTCGCTGGCGTCGCCGGTCTCCTTGGCATTGGAGAACCCGCCGTTGTCTAGAACGGACTCGATGAATTTGGTATCGACGTGGCCGGACAGGAATGCGCTGTGGCCGAAGATTTCGAGGTAGAGGGGGATGGTGGTCTTGATTCCCTCGATGATGTATTCTTCGAGGGCTCGCT
>CAYXNI010000086.1:0-8339 GCA_964466285.1 uncultured Planctomycetota bacterium
TCTGGAACATGGACCAGTTGAGGCCGGTCTCTTCGAGGTCGGTCCTGCTGAGTTCGATGATCTTGGCGTCGATCATGACCTGGCGGGGCGGGGCGTCGAGTATCTTGACCAGGCCCTCGATGCGGAGGACGCTTTCGGCGATGTCCTGGACGACGATGGCGTTCTTGCCGCCGGCGGCGGTGATCTTGCCGTCCTTGGTAAGCAGGCCGCTGGCGACCTTGAGCATGTCGTCGGAGGTGGCGTAGTTGAGGACGAAGGTGCGCATGATGACGGGGACGGCGCCCTCGATCTTGGGGATGGGTACGATCTTGACGATTGGCCGGCCGCCGGTCTCTTCCTCGGTGTAATTGTAACCGTTGGCTTCAAGCACGGCGCGGAGAGCGTCGAGCGGTGGGACATCGTAGAAGTTGACCGAGACCTTGCCCGTGATGCCCTTCGGCGAGACGATGTTGAGCTTGTAGCTGACCGAGAGGAGTTCGAGGAAGGCCGAGAGGTCCATGTCGTGGGTGGAGATGGTGACGTTTCGAGCGGCGTCGAGCTTGGGTGCGGCGTCTTGTGCGCCGGCGCGGGTGGCGACCGCAAGGATTATCCCTGCGAACAAGAGGGCAGGAGAAGGGGCGCGGCTGCGAGTACGTGGGATTGGCTCGCCTGGGATCATTCTTTTATCCTCCACTGTCGCCCGGGGCGTCCGGGTTGCCGGGGTCCGGGGGGCGGACGAGCAACGTGATGCGGTATCTGTCCCGTTCAAGAGTGACCCGGTCGTCGGATACTTTGACCAGCGTGAACCCGAGGATGGTTTGGCCGAGCGGGACGGTCTTGTCGTTTATGACGGCTCCCTGCCAGGTGTCGGTGATCATGATGGCGCCGAGCTTCAGGCCCTTCGCCGCGGCCTGTTCCGCGCCTGGGATTCGGGCCAGTGTGGACTGGAAGTTCTCCGCGGTGATGACGACTGGTTCCGACGATGCCTGGTCCTGCGCCGGGTTGACGCGGTAGATTCCGTCGCGCAAGACGGGGCTCATGGAGAACGGGTCACGGGATAGGGGGAGCGGCTGGGGCTGTTCGGGCGCCGGCGTGTCGTCGGTGTTCAATCTCGCCAGGGCCTCATGGACGGAGGGCGCTGGCCGGTCAGCCGTGCCGGAGGCGTCGAGGACGGCCGGGTTGATCTCGGCCGTTTCCGCGGGACTGGAGCCTTTCGAGAGGTACGTCTTGTAGATGACGATGACAAAGACGACCGAGGCAAGACTGAGCATGATGAGCTCTTTCCTGCTCTTGAAGAGCTTCGGCGGCCGAGCCTGGTGCCTGGCGGTTTCAGGTGGGGTCACGCCGGTCTCTCCTTGCCGGGGGCGGGCTTGATAAAGTAGATTCGCAGTTCCAGCTTGACGGAGCACTTGTCCGAGGGCGGCTCGCTCCGCAACTCCATCTTGTCCAGCGTCATCACCATCTTGTCGTGTTCGATTCGGACGAAGAAGTCATAGAGCCGGGAGAACTCGGCGGCCGCCGTGAGTTCGATGGGCACGCAGTTCAGGGTCTTTCCTTCGATCTGCTTGCCGGGCCGAAGGGACTGGACGTTGACCCCGGCGGTCTTGGCGTGCTGGAGCACGGCGTCGACGCCTCTCAGTGCCTCGTCCTCTGTGGTGACCGAGCCCATGAAGGCATCGAGGCGGCGGCTGACCTTGCGGACGTTGTTGCGGACGACGGTGGCATCGGCGGCGGTCTTGCCGCCGCCGAGGGTCTGTTCCTTGACAAGGATCTCATCCTGACGCAGCCGGTTCAGCTCGGCAATGCGGTCCCTGAAGAAGCCGAAGTACGCGATTGCCGGGACGAGGACGGCGGCGGCGATGACGGCGGCATCCAGGCGAATCCGCTTCATGGTTGGCCCCCTTCTGCCCGTGCGACGGAGGCGGGCTCGGGCCGTTTGGGCGGTTCATATCGGAGGGGGCACTCAAGCTCAAACCGGCTCAAGGCAGCGCCATTGATCTCGGCGGCCTGCGAGCTCTTGAAGTTGATTCGCTCGAAGATTCCGGCAGAGCGCAGTGCGGCTATGAAGCGCGTGATGTCGGTGTTCGCGAGGGCGTAGCCTTCCAGGAGGAGCATGAGTCTGTCGGGTTTCGACGGGTTCAGGGCGTTGTCCAGGCCGACGCCTGGCGGCTGGCCTGGGGTGGCGGGCGCAGTTGTCGGCCCGGCGGGAACCGTGGCACGCGGCCCGGAGTCGTCAGCGGCCGGCCGGACGGCTGCGACGCTGGCGCGCGTGAGCAGGACTTCGTCGGGCACGGCCTCGGCGATACGTGCGAGGTACACGCTCCAGCGGCGGTTGCTGCTGACAGTCTCGACGACGGCCAGGCGCTCGGCGAGGTCCTGAAGGAGGGCCGTCTGGACCGCGAGATCGGCCTTTGCGCGCTGGAGGTCGTTCAGTTCGCGTTCGAGAACCATATAGGACTCAGTTTGCCGGCCGATCGACTTGTCCACCAGCCGCGCGAGACCCGCGAGAGCGAGGACGAAGGCGAGCACGAGGGCGCCGGCAACGAGGAGGCCGCGTTTTGTTCGCGCGGCCCTGACATAGTCGGGAGGTATGAGGTTAAGGGATTGCATGGTCACGCCCCTCTCAACGCAAGGCCGGCGGCGACGGCGTAAGCGGGCTCGCAGCCGTCTTTCAGTTCGACGGGCCGGCCGGCGAGGTGAGTGAGGGGTGCGCCGACCTCGACGGGAGTGCCCAGCCGCTCGGTCAGGAGCCTGTCGAGGTGCTTGAGAGGTGCTCCGCCGCCGAACAGGACGACCTTCTCGACGCTCCGGCCCTGGTTCTGCGCGCTGAAATAGCGGAGGAGCTTGTGAAGCTCGGCGGCCAGGACATGGAGCCTGCTGCGGAGGATGTCATGAATGATGTGCGTGATCTTCTGGGATTCCTCAGGCGCCGGTTCGAGCCCGGTGGATGCGTCGGGCTCGCCGCTGCTCAGGCCGGTGCCGTGCTGGCACTTGAGCACCTCGGCTTCGTCGGCGCTGATTTCGAGCGCGGAGCGAATGGCGTCGGTCAGCGTCTGGCCGCCGAGGCTGATGGGCCGGGCCATGCGGAGTTCGCCGCCGTAGAGGATGACGGCCTGGGTGGTAAGTGATCCGATGTCGACTGCGGCGACGGCCTTGTCGGTCTCGGCGAGGGTCGCGTGGAGGGTGCGGCAGAGGGCCAGGGGCGGAATGTCGACGGCCTGGGTGTCGAGCCCGGCGCGGCTGAGTAGTTCGAGGCTGCTGACGATCCTGGTTTTTTCGACGGCGGTGGCGAGGACTTCGAGCCGCCGCTCGCCGGCGCTCTTGGCCTCGCCCAGCACGACGTGATCGATGACGGCGTTGTCAGCGCCGCATGCGAGATAGGAAGCGGCCTCTTGCCGGACTTTGCGGGCGACGTCGAGGTCGCCGAGCGGAAGGGTGAGTGGGCGTATGTCGATGTCACCGGGAGGAAGTGTGACGACAGCGCGGCGGTCGCCGAATCTTCGGGCGGCGAGGAGCTTCTTGAGGTTGCGGACGAAGGCGTCGCGCTCGGCTTCGGCGCCGCCATTGTTGGGGAACGAGGTGTTGAGCCGTGCGGCGGCGAGCAGGGAACGGGAGCCGCTTCTCAGGCGGAACTGGACCAGCTTGAGCGAGTTCCGCCCGATGTCGAGTCCGATGGGTGAGTGGTTCCGACTCAGGAACACTGCTTTTTCCGCCTGCTTCCTGATGACTGTGCGAGCCATGCACTTGGGGCATGTCAGTGCCCAAGGGTAGGTTCGGCATGTCGGGGGCGGGGTTAACGTCGGAGAGAGAAGTTCTGCGGAGTGCGGGGGTGAGCAGTTGGGGCGGTATGTGTCGGGGGCGAGGTGCGAGAAGCATGACCCTGGGCGGGCGCATGCCTGCCCGAGGGCTGGACGGGAATATCCGGCTCAACGGCGTTGGAAGGCCTTGTAGGTTCAGTCTTCTCGGTTGGCGCCCTTGAGGCGCACGGTGGTGAGGGCCACCGGGGCCATCCCCGGTCTCGATACAGTGACTGTGATGCGCTTTGCGTCGGACGTTCCGGTCCCGACGATCTGGTCGAAGTTCAGGACGTTCACCGAGACGACGCTGACGGCCCGCGTGTAGCCGGCGCCGTTCGGAGCCGGGGTGCCGTCCTTCAGTTGCGGCGGACACTCCGTCCAGTTGCAGTAGTCGTCGATGTCATCAAACATGGCTCTGCTGCCGGTGATTTCGTCGAGTTCGGGGCCGAAGGCCGGGGTGCTGTCGGGGTCTTGGAAGGGCAGGAGGGCAATCTCGTTGAGCAGATCGGCGGCCAGGGCCCCCGCGACGAGGGTCTGGCGTGATGCGGCGGAGGCCCCTAAGAGGACGGGCAGGGCGCGCATGCAGGCGACGAGCCCGACGCCCACGACGAGGATGGTCATGATGATCTCGACCATGGTAAACGCTGCGCGCCTGTGCGCCCGCGCGCTCACGCGTCCATGCTCCCATGCTCCCATGCTCTTCTCCTGCTCCTACTCCAGCTTGATGGAACCGTTGACCAGCTTGAGACCCAGGCCCTGGAACTGGTTGACGAGGTTGGTGGAAAGGCTCGGGTCCTGCTCGAAGATGCACGGCGCGCCGTAGATTTCGAGCGTGTTGGCGACCAGGGCTCCATTGAAGCGGACGAGGTTCGTTCCGCCCGAGTATTGCATTCCCCGGATGCGTTTCGAGGAGTATATGACGCCGGTGACGGAGGGGATGAAGACGTCGGTCTTGGTGGCGTTGCCGTTGAAATCAACGTTGCTTTCACTTTCCGACAGGTTCTGGGTGAAGGAGTAATCCACGTCGCCGTCGGTAACGAGGGCCGGGAGGTCCGGGGACGCGGGGGAATGGACGCAGGCCTTGTCGAACGTCACTTTTTTTGTGCGGATGAGCACGATGGTTGCCGTGATGTAGCACCGCGTGAATTTGACCTCTTTGCCTGCGGCGTCGATGTAGTAAATGCCGCTGGCATTTGAGAAGCCGTAGGGGTTTGCTGTGGGGGATATCAGCTTGTCCGTCACGTAGAGCGGGTCTGAGCCTGGCGGGGTTATCTGTGAACCCCGGCTTATGAACCAGTTGAAGTCGACGGACGGGAGCGTGGGCGGCGAGGGGATTTGCACGATTCTGGTATCGGCGTCGGTCAGGCCGGATTGAACCCAGCCGGCGGAAGTCATATAGATGTCCCCGCGGAAGTCGGGTGCGGAACCTGACTTGTAGGAAACCTCCTGGCAGGATATGTCTCCGAGAATGCGAGATGCGCTGTCGATGTAAAGCTTCGAGCCTGAAGTTCCGACATACCCGACATGGAACAGGAACATCATCGAGTCATGGACGGGCGGCTTGAGGGTTGCGGAGAACGTCCGGGTGCTTCCTTTGTATGTCCCGGCCGACCGGACGGTCAGCGGATCGATGGGGCAGTTGAAGTTGCCGTTCGGGCTGGTGACGGAGACGGTGAGCGTGCCGCCGCCCACGGACATGTTGGAGACCCAGGCGCCGCTTGGGTACATCGCCCTCCAGCTCGGGTTGGCGTTGGCAAGATAGATGGCGTAGTCGATGCCGATCCTGGCGATCTCGCGGGCCTGGTCGGCTTCGGCGAGGTTGCTGCTCATGCGGAGGTCGAGAGCGATTTCAGAACCCAGCGCGATGAGGACGACCGAGATGCCAAGAAGAAGGACGAAGGACGCGACGAAGACGGACCCTTTTCTGGGGTGCGATGCGCGGAGGTTCATTGGTTCATGACCTTGCAGGTTCTCGACAGTTGCACCTGTTGAGCTCCCTCGGTGACGGACATCGTGGCCGTGATGATCTTCAAGACGGAGGCCGTCATTGTAGCGTGTTGCGGGGTGGTGACCTGAAGATTGCCAGAGACGGTGAAATATGCTGAGTCCGTGGTGTCCAGTGGGAGCCATGTTCCAAATGCGTAGCCGGATGGAACCGTCGTGTTGTCGCGGTACTTGATGGTTCCGCAGTATCCGGGCCAGCCGCCGGTCGATTGGATTTCCAGTGTGTATTGCTTCTGGAACTCGATTGTTGTTCCGCTGCCGGCGATCCACGTCAACGGGACAGAGATGTCCTTGTACTTGTCGGTGACCCGTGTGCGGTTCAGGGTGCCCAGCGCGACCGTCGAACCAGTGCTGTCTTTGATGGTAATCAGCATGTCGTGGGGGGGCCACGGACCGATCCTCGTCTTTACGCGGATTGTGGCCGAGGTTGCGACGGTCGCGTCGCTTGCGGTAACGAAACGCTGAATGGCGCAAGTGCCGGCATACACGTCCAGCTCCTTGTCCCCGCCGCCCGAACCCTTGGTGAACGAGCCGACGGAGACGTTCACCGTGCTGCCGCTCGAAGCGATGACGACGGACTGTTCGGTTTCGTATTCATACTCAAAGAGGAAGGACGTGACGCGTTCGGCGAACGTGCCGGAGACGCTGTTGATGGTGCGGGTGAGCGTTTGGGTCGTGGTGTCCCATCGGTATTCGAGGGTGTCGTCAAGGCCGTCGCCGGTGATGTCGGTGCAGGTGAATGCCAGGCGGGCGGGTTCGGCGGCGGAGACGGTCTTGGCCAGCGAGGCCTCCCTGGCAAGGCGGGCGAGGGCGGTGCGCGCGGTTTGCGAGGCGGTGTTCTGGTCCTGTACAACGCCCGTTGTTGACAAGGTCGTGCGGGTGAACACGGCCAACGCAGTGAAGAGGATCCCGGAGAGAGCGACGACGATGAGCAGTTCGATGAGGGTGAAGGCGTGGAGGGAGCGTGGGGGCGTGGGGGCATGGGGGCATGGGAGCATGGGGGCATGGGGCCAGCGGACGGTCACGACCGCGACCACTCGGCGATTTGCCGTTTTGGCGCCCATGCGCCCATGCTCCCGTGCGCCCATGCAGTCTTCCTACTCCACGGTCACTTTTCCGGACAGCGGCGCGACGCGGATGGTCCGCGTGGGCGTGTTCGGACTGAGCCTGATGCAGCCGCCTGAATCCAGCCTGCCCAGCCCGAGCCTGATGTAGCCGTCCGAGTCCGGCGAGCCGTACTTGTCGAAGATGACGTTCGGGTCGTCACCGAACCATGCTTCCGAGATTACAACGCCGCCGTAGCGGCTGTTTTTCAGCAGGATGGGGCGCCAGTCTTTCTTCGTAACCGGGTGCTGACACAGGACCCAGGTGGAATTCTCCCAGCGGCGGACCGCGTATGCCTGCTCGCCGAGCGAGAACGAGACGCGGTGCTGGATGCCGGTCTTCACGGCGAGCATCTGGGTGTAGCGGAAATCAGCAGCGATCTCGCGGGCCACGGCCGAGATCTTCATCTGGTTCAGGTTGGAGGTGAGCGCGGGTATGGCGGCGGCGGCCAGAATCCCCGTGACCACAACGATGGTGAGGACTTCGATATAGGTGAAAGCGGCTGCCGGAAATCTGAACGCGGGGCGAGCGCAAGGGGAGGGCAGGCGACGCCCCCGTTCCGGGCTGGCCGAACGACGCGGTCTGGGGTCTGAAGTTTTCACGAGGTTCACCTCGTGGCGTAAGTGCTGTTGTTGGCGATGAACTCACCGGTGGCGTTGCTGGCTTTCCAGCCGGTGGCGGGCTTGACGTCGGCGGTGAGCGGGGAGATGTCGGTCGTGACAGAAACAGTGGCTGCGGCCGCTCCCTCGGCGGTGGGCGCCGGGAGCGGGTTGTTCGGGATTCCCTTTCGGAGGTAAGGGCCGAAGGGGAAGCTGGAACTCATGGTGTCGGACGTGTTCCCGCTGGCGTCGGAGTAGAACGTGAGCTGCTTGACGAAGGCGTCGGCTGTGGTTGAGTGCAGAGAGATGACGCTGCCCGTCCCGGACTTGTGCGAGGCTGCGATGCCCGGATACGTGTTGTTGTGCTGGGTGTAGTACAGGTCGATGCAGGTTCTGACACAGGAGAGGTTCTGGTCGAGGGCGGCGAGCTTGGCGTCAGTGGAGCTGCCGCCGAACTGGGGAATGGCCACCGCGGCCAGGATACCGATGATCATGATGATAACGAGAAGCTCGACCAGGGTGAACGCGCGGGCGCCGCGCGCGGAGCGGCGAGGATCGGGTACAAACCGCAACAAGGTGCGCGAGGCATTGGGCCGGGTTAGTCGCATGGCTGCTCCGTCATGGCCGCCCTTTGTTCATGGATGCGGGCGGAACCGGCCTTCCGGCCGGTTCCGCCTGAGTCACAGTCCAAGAGAACGCACGGATCAATACGAGGCGTAGTCCGAGTTGTTCGCGATGACTTCGCCGGTCGCGCTGCTGAACTTCCAGCCGGTGGTGGGCGATCCGTCCGCGGTCAACCGCACGGTGTCGGTGGTGACCGTAATGCCGCTCGGGTTGGCGGTCGCGGTGGTCGCCG
>CAYXNI010000087.1:0-8306 GCA_964466285.1 uncultured Planctomycetota bacterium
GAACATGAACACCAGGATTCTTCGCACCAGTACGATATTGCTTGGGATCATTCTCGCGGCTGTCGACGGCCTGGCAGCCGACGCCGAATCCCCTCTCAACCCCTCGATCACCGCGCTCATCTCGGCCGCCAAGGCGGCGGCCAAGCCGGCGGACCGGCTCAACAAGAGCGCCGCGGTCGGCGTCTCCGTCCTCGACGTCAGCACCGGCGAGACCCTTTGCTCCATCGATGACCAGCGCCTGATGACCCCCGCCTCGAACGTGAAGCTGGTCACCACCGCCGCCGCACTCCTCCTCCTCGGAGCCGGCCACGAATTCACCACTTCCGTTTACTCTTTCGGCGACGTGCGCGGCGGTGTCCTTAACGGCCACCTCATCGTAGTCGCCGACGGCGACCCGGCCATCTCCGGCCGCGAGCACGACGGACAGCCCACCGCCGTCTTCGACGCCTGGGCCGCCGCGATCGCCAAGACCGCCAAGACCGTCCGCGGGAGCCTCATCATCGACGACACCGCCTTTGACCGGCGGTACCTGCACCCCGACTGGCCGGCCGACCAGCTCGTCCGCTGGTATTGCGCGCCCGTGTCGGCGTTTGCACTGAACGACAACTGCATCGACGTCTCCGTCAGACCCGCCGCACAGGCGGACCGGCCGGCGCTCGTCACGCTGGCTCCGGACACCCAGTACTTCAAAGTGAGAAACAGTTGCACCACGACCGCTTCCGGCCCCTCGAAGGTCAACGTCTCACGCCTCCCCAACAGCGACACGCTCGTCATCTCCGGCAAGATCGCCCTGAAGAACGCCGGAAGCACCACCCCGGTCGCCGTGCTTGATCCCACACTCTTCGCCGCCACCGTGCTGAAAGAACGGCTGGCAGCCGCGGGAGTGCAGGTCAAAGGCCAAATCCTGTTCGCCCAGGAACACGCCGACACCGCCCGTTTGCAGCTTCTGGCCAGCACCTCGCACTCACTGGGCGGCGCCGTGCGTACCGCCAACAAACGCAGCCAGAACTTCTACGCCGAGATGATCCTGAAGACGCTGGGCCGGAAAGTCGTCGAGCCGGCGTCCTTCGCCGCAGGGGTCCGTTCGGCCGCAACCGTTCTCGACGACGTTGGAATCAAGGAGGGCGGCTACGTCCTGAGCGACGGATCAGGCCTGTCCAAGCGCAATGCGTTTTCCGCACGGCAGTTGTGCCATCTTCTCCGTTCCATGGCCCGCAGCCCCCAAGCCGACGCCTTCATCGATTCTCTGCCGGTCTCGGGCATCGAAGGCAGCCTGATCCAGCGGATGAATGCCCCCGCGTACGCGGGGAAGATTCTCGCCAAGACCGGTCATGTCCTCGGTGTCAGCGCCCTCTCCGGATACATCCGTTCCGGCGAGAAGTTCCTCGCCTTCAGCATCCTCGTCAACGACGACGGCCTCAACCTCGCCGCCGCCAACGCGCTCCAGGACCGCATCTGCGAACTGCTCGTGGACTTCCGGCAGCCATGATCCTTATTCCCTCAGAGCGCTCCCTCACCGTCCGATGTCCCGCAAAGATCAACCTGTTCCTCGAGACCCACGGCCTGCGGCCCGACGGCTACCACGAGATCGAAACGGTAATGCAGGCCGTCACACTCTATGACGACATTGTTCTGGCCCCGCGCACTTTGCGCGCGCGCACTTTGCGCGCGCGCACTTCGTGCGCGCGCACTGAGCCAGGAATTGAGTTCCGCTGCTCAGACCCAGCCCTCCCTTCCGGCCGGGGCAACCTGGCCTGCCTCGCCGCCGAGCGAATCCTTGAAAAAGCCGCGCTGAGCGGCGGGGTTTCACTAACCCTGGAAAAGCGAATCCCTTACGGATCCGGCTTGGGCGGAGGGAGCAGCGATGCGGCTGGTGTCCTCGCCGGCCTGAACCAGCTTCTTCAGCTTGATCTGCCCTCCGAAAGCCTGACCGAGCTCGCCGCCGGGATCGGGTCTGATGTTGCCTTTTTCCTTCACGGCGGCACCGCTCTATGTACCGGACGCGGCGAAAACGTGACCCCGATCGCCACCCCCATGGTCGGACACTACATCATCTGGCATCCCGGTGTCATCCTCTCCACGGCGGAAGTCTATAAGAATCTGCCGAGATGGGGCTTGACAACCGGAAATCGCAGCGCTACTGTGTTGACGAGTTCCCTCGTCTCAGGGGACAGTGAGCGCGTCGCTGCCGGTCTGTTCAATCGGCTGGACGGTGTGGCTGTTGCAATGTCCTCCGAGGTCGCCAGGGCGAAGCAGATGTTGACAAGGGTCGCCGGGCGCCCCGCCCTTGTTTCCGGCAGCGGATCCGCCGTCTACGTGATGGTGGACTCGGCCGAGTGGGCTCGCGCTGTCGCCGATGAATTACGAACGCGGAGCGTCGGGCAGGTGTTTGTGGCTCAAACAGAGCGCCCGGCGTCGAGTTGAGCGTGTCTGCCGCACCACGGATCCGCGTTCGACAGAGGATTGGCAACAGAGTGGCGTGCCTTGAGGGACTGAGACAGCATCGGCTTCCGCGCCGCCGAAACGTTGGAGGGAGGCAACAGTGAACATCACCGAGGCCAAAATCAAGTTCATGTCTGACAGATCGGACAAGCTGAAGGCGTTCTGCAGCATCACCATTGACCACGAGTTCGTAGTCCGCGACATCAAGATCATCGAAGGGAGCCACGGTTATTTCGTGGCCATGCCGAGCCGGAAACTGATGGATCGCTGCCCGTCCTGCGGCGGCAAGAACCACCTCCGGGCGGCCTACTGCAACGACTGCGGAGCAGGTCTGCCGGCGAACCGGGTCACCCGCGATGAGCAAGGCCGGACGAAGCTTCACGCGGACATCGCGCATCCCATCAACTCCGACTGCCGCGAAGGGATGCAACGACAGATCATTGAAGCCTATGAGAAGGAACTGGACAACTCCCGGCTGCCAGGCTATGTGCCTGCGGCGTACGATGGCGAGGACGCATGCAACGAGAGCGACGATGGTGGGCGGCCCCGCAGGAACAGGCCGGCGGACACTCCTGCCGCGAAAAGACCGGACCCGCCACCGCCGCCGCCGCCGCCCTCCGAACCGGATTCGTTCAGCGGCGGCATCCTGTGAGCAGCGCGGGCGTTGTCGGCCCGTCTGCCCCGGATCACATGTCCACATCGGTGATCGAGCCGTAGCGCTGCGGCGCCTCGCGTCCGGCGCTGCTCTTTTTAAGAGGACCCGTACTTGGCCAGAACCGGCGCACAAATCCTGATCGACTCGCTTGGCGAAGTCGGAATTGACGTCATCTTCGGCATCCCCGGAGGCGTCGTCATTCCCATCTTCGACGTCCTCTACGATTCCAAGCTGAAGGCCATCCTCATGCGTCACGAGCAGGCCGCCGCCCACGCGGCCGACGGCTACGCCCGCGCCAGCGGCAGGCTCGGCTGCTGTCTCGCCACGTCCGGACCGGGCGCCACGAACCTCGTCACCGGCATCGCCACCGCCAACTTCGACTCCGTCCCCATCCTCGCCATCACCGGCCAGGTGCGCACGAACCTCATCGGAAACGACGCCTTCCAGGAAGCCGACATCACCGGAATCACACGCTGCATCACCAAGCACAACTACCTCGTCCGCCGCGCCGAGGACATCCGCCGGATCGTCCACGAGGCGGCACACATCGCCACCACCGGCCGTTGCGGCCCCGTGTTGATCGACATCCCCGTCGACGTCAGCAGCTCAAAAGTGGAGGGCGACCCATCGGCGGACTTCCAACTGCCCGGCTACAAGCCCAGCACGGACGGCCATATCCGCCAGGTCGAGCGCATCGCTGACATGATCAACGACTCCGCCCGGCCCGTCCTCTACGCCGGCGGCGGCGTTATCGCCTCCGGCGCACACGAGGAACTCCTCGCCCTTGCCGAAGCAGGCGACATCCCCGTCACCACCACACTCATGGGCCTCGGGGCCTTCCCCGAAGACCATCCGCTTTCGCTCCACATGCTCGGCATGCACGGCACACCCGTGGCCAACTACGCAGTGATGAGCTCTGACCTCCTCGTCGCCATCGGCGCACGCTTCGACGACCGCATCACCGGCAAGATCAGCGAGTTCGCCGAGCACGCCAGTATCGTCCACATCGACGTCGATCCCGCCTCCATCGGCAAGAACATCAAGGTCGACCTGCCCGTCGTCGGCGACGCCAGGAGAATCCTCGCCAAGCTCGTTCCGCTCATCCAGAAGCGTGACCGCACCGAATGGCTCCAACGCATCCGCGACTGGCGAAAGAGCCACCCCCTCGCCTACCGCCAGAACGGCAAGCTCAAGCCGCAGTACGTCATCCAGCAGATCCGCGAGGTCACCCGCGGCGACGCGATCATCTGCACCGAAGTCGGCCAGAACCAGATGTGGGCCGCACAGTGGTTCGGGTACAAGTACCCCCGCCAGTTCATCAGTTCCGGCGGACTCGGCACCATGGGCTTCGGGTTCCCCGCCTCCATCGGCGCACAGTTCGCCCGCCCGGACGCGGTCGTGTTCGACATCGCCGGCGACGGCAGCCTGCAGATGAACATCCAGGAACTCGCCACCGTCGCCGCCAACAACACCCCCGTCAAGATCGCCCTCCTCAACAACGGCTACCTCGGCATGGTCCGCCAGTGGCAGGAACACTTCTACGACCGCCGCTACTCCCACACCCGGCTCGACGGCAACCCCGACTTCGTCAAGCTCGCCGAGGCCTACGGCGTCGCCGGAATCCGCGTCACCGCGCCCGACCAGGTCCGTCCCGCCCTGGAAAAAGCCCTCGCCATCAACGGCCCCGTCCTCATCGACTTCCAGGTCGATCCCGAAGAGAACGTCTTCCCCATCGTCCCGCCGGGCGAACGCATGGACAAGATGATCGATCTCGCATAAGGAGACGCTCCCCGTGAAACACCTCATCTCCGCACTCGTCAAGAACGAAGTCGGCGTCCTCGCCCATGTCGCCGGCCTCTTCTCCGCACGCGCCTACAACATCGACAGCCTGAACGTCGGCGAGACCGAAGACCCCGAAGTCTCCCGCATGACCATCGTCGTCCGCGGCGACGACGCCATCATCGAGCAGGTCATCAAGCAGCTCCGCAAGCTCATCAGCGTCCTCAAGGTCCAGGACTTCTCCTCCCACCCCTTTGTCGAGCGCGACCTTATGCTCATCAAGATCAACACCCCGGCCGACCGGCGCGGCGAGATCATTGACCTCGTCGAAGTCTTCCGCGGCAAGGTCGTCGACATCAGCCATAAGGACATCGTCGTCGAGCTCTCCGGCCCCGAGGCCAAGATCGACGCCTTCATCTCCCTCTGCCAGCCATACGGCATCAAAGAAGTCGTCCGCTCCGGCCGCATCGCCATGCTCCGCGGCGGCAAGGAAGAATAGGTACCGCCCACGGCCGCCCGCGGAAACAACGAGGTGGATAACAGGTGGCTGTCCCTACTTACCCGCACACACAACGAGATGGAGATGGATAACGGGTGGCTGTGGGCTGTTGAAAAAGCCGGCCCGCTCCGGAGTCCTAATAACAGGAGATAAATAAAGTGAAAGACACAGGATGGGGGATCTTATTTATTGGTTTAGTGTTGCTTCTAATCTATCTGCCCCCTTGGTTATTTTGGACGGGGATAATCGGTGTCGGGTTTCTGATATTGTCATCTTCGGCTAGACAGAACAATGCACCCCCGGGTAAAGTGATAGAAAACTTATTTGTATCCAGAAGAAGACGAAGACGAAGACGATAGCAAGTTTCGATTGCCCGAGAAAGGAGAGACAAGAATGCCAGTTGTGAGGACTCACAGACAGTGCTGCCGCTCAGTCAGTACGTTGGTACACTTGGTTATTCTTTCGATGTTTCTGGCTCCTGCGGGTCTTGTAGGGTGCTGCCCTGACCCGGACGCCCAGCTTAAGCGGGAGAACGTCCAACTTAAAGGGGAGAGCGCCCAACTTAAGGAATGGAGCGCCCAACTTCAAAAGGATATCGACCAGCTTAAGGCAGAGAATGATAGACTTCGATCAGCCGCGCGGGGCGGTTACATGAGTGTGTGGCTTGCGTATGTGCTGGCTGCTGCAATGTTGCTGGTGGGACTGGAAATAGGGGCTAGGCTCAAGCGCGGGTTGCTGTCCAGCATCTGTGATAAACTTTGGCCCCATTGTTCTGCCTGCGGACACCGACTTTTTGTCCGTTCTGACGCAGCATCCAAACTGCAGTTACTGAAGCGGCTGGAAGTGTACCAACCCGCCTATGACGCCTACAATCATCTCTGCACAACCTGCTGGACGAAGATCGCCACCGTTCGATGCGATCTATGTCGCAGATCCCTTAGCGTCCTTGACAATCAACTCGGCCGACTCACAAAGAACCTAAAAGAACATTCGGTTGTATTGGATGAAGTGTCACCCGCCAAGCGAGTCTGCCAAGCATGTTGCGTGGAGCGGCTCCACTGTTTTTGCTCTCGTTGCTCAAGACCCTTCCCGAACACTCGTGACACAATCGCTCAGTATCGGGGGAGTGCCGAGGTGGCACAACGGCTTGCGCCGTACCACAAGGACTACCAGACTGATTGGTCGCACCTGTGTCCGGAATGTTGTGAGGCATGCCAGACTTCCTGTAAAGACGTTCAGACCCGCCTTTCTCAATGGGTGGGAAGCACCAGGGGCGAATACATCAAAGATTTCAGAACTGTTTCGACACTTACGCGGGTTGAGTACGAAGGAGAAGAATGCGAGACCCCGGAGCAAGTCGAGGAGTGGCTCAAACTCTACACAGTGCAGCTGGGTGGTAATGCCTTTGTCAAGTACTTCTACGACAAGCACGAGGAACATCATTCAGACGATGTCCTCGCTGGACACAGTCCCAGGGGTAATCCATACTACAAGACCGAGTACCGGGTCGAGAAATGGTATACCGGTTATGCAACGGCTGTCGTGGTAGAACCATTCGCAAGAAAGGTGGCCGACGGCCCAATCAGCCAACAAGTGAAGCATGTAGTGCTTGATGGACTGAATATTTGTTGTTGGGCCAATCCGGATAAGCGTGAGCCCGACCTCCGCATTCTCTTGACTCTGTCCGCGGAACTGACACGCAAGAGGATTCCGTTCTTGGCTTTCTTCGACGCCAACACGTCGCACTTGCTGAGCGAGCACCGTGACGACGAGACTGTCACCGCATACAAGAGAATAGTCGGTGCCCTTCCAGACCTCTTCGTCGAAGTGCCTGGGAGGATTCGCGCGGACGATTTCATTCTGCAACGCGCGAACAACGACAACTCCCACATCATATCAAACGATCAGTTTCGGGATTTCGCCGACCGGTATCCTTGGTTGTCAACAGAGGTTCGCCTCATCAAAGGCGCAGTTGCAGGAGACCGACTTACCATTCCTCAACTGGACCTTGACCTCAGAATAATGCCGGATGCGGCGGCAACTGCAGACTCACTGATAAAAACAATCGCAGAACAAGACGGCGAACCGGAACGGTGAACCCGCTTATCATGGGACATCCATACCAATTCCCGTGACGGAAAGTCAGGGCAGTCAACTGTGTGACTGGAGTCCTGCGTCGCACGCTCCTTACGGCATCGGACCACGGTTTTTTTCGCCCGGTTTTTTCGCCTTGCGCAGCGGGCCTTTCTTTGATATCTTTTCACGTGGCTCAGGCGTTACAACAGGAGAAAGATCATGGCAATCGTTGATTTCGGCGGCGTGAAAGAAGATGTGGTCATGCGCAAGGAATTCCCGATGGCGAAGGCCCGCAAGGTCCTCAAGAACGAAATCATCGCCGTCATCGGGTACGGCGTCCAGGGCCCTGCGCAGTCCCTGAACATGAAGGACAACGGCTTCAACGTCATCATCGGCCAGGCCCCAAAGTTCAAGCGCGACTGGGACCGCGCGGTCAAGGACGGCTGGAAGCCGGGAAAGACGCTGTTCGACATCGAAGAGGCGGCGAGCAGGGGCACGATCATCCAGATGCTCGTCTCCGACGCGGCCCAGAAAGCCATCTGGCCCGCCGTCAAGAAGTGCCTGAA
This sequence comes from uncultured Planctomycetota bacterium, assembly GCA_964466285.1. Lineage (GTDB taxonomy): Bacteria > Planctomycetota > PUPC01 > PUPC01 > PUPC01 > CAYXNI01. The sequence goes on from CAYXNI010000087.1 coordinate 8,018, forward strand.
GCCAGGCGACGCGCTCTATTTCTCCCACGGCTTCTCCATCGTCTACAAGGACCAGACCAAGGTCATCCCGCCCAGCTTCGTCGACGTCCTGCTCGTCGCTCCGAAGGGGTCGGGCACCTCGGTCCGCCGGAACTTCCTCTCGGGCGCGGGCATCAACTCCAGCTTCGCCGTCGGGCAGGACTACACCGGCCGCGCGCGCGAACGCTGCATCGCGCTCGGCATCGCCATCGGCTCCGGCTACCTCTTTCCGACCACCTTCGAGAAGGAAGTCACAAGCGACCTGGTCGGT
>CAYXNI010000088.1:0-8261 GCA_964466285.1 uncultured Planctomycetota bacterium
CCGGGTCTACAAGTCCGCGCGAGTCGACCTCCACGCCTCGACCCCGATGGCCACACTGGCCCACCTCGCGGACGGCCAGCCGCTCCTCCTCACGCACCCGTGCGGCAAGGGGAAGACGGCCTTCATCACCGTCCCCGCCGACGGCTCGTGGTCGAATCTCCCGCTCACAGACATGTTCCTCCCCATGATTCACCAACTCGTCCACTACGTCTGCGGAACACGCGGCGAGCAGGATTCGCTCACCGTGGGCGCACCGTACCGGTTCAGCTTCCCCGACGCCACGGCGCGGGTCGACATAGACGTCCGCCGGCCCGACGGCGCCGAGGAGACGATCTCCACCGCCCCAGCCCACGATGGCAACGACGCCGTCTACGCCAAGACCTTCACGCCCGGCGTATACTCCTACTCGACCCGCGGCGGACTGACCAGACAGGGGGCCTTCGTGGTCAATCCGGACACGACAGAGTCCAACCTCGAACGCGCGACCGGCCGCGAGCTGGAAACGGCTCTCGAACCGGCCGTCGTGCGAATGTGTTCCAACCTCGACGACATGCAAAAGCTCATCGCCCCCTTGCGTGAAGGCGTCCACCTCCGCGACCTCTTCATCTTCGTTGCCATCATCGTCGCCCTCTTCGAGACAATCATCTCCAACTGGACGGCGCCGTCCGCTCAGCCCGAGAAACGCCACGCACTGGCGCCGGCGGGAAGTGAGGCAAGCGATGCGTGAACGACAACGCACAACACAGAAGGCCCTGTGCCTCGCGGCCCTCTTCGTGTGTTTGGCCGCCTTGTCCGCTCTCCGCGCTTCCGCCGCCGAGGACCCTGCCGTCCTGCAGCGGCGCGAAATCCACCTCCTCATCCGCGACTTGGGCGACAAGAAGCCCGAGACGCGGGGGAAGGCGGAACAGCGCCTCGCCGAGCTCGGCGAGAAGGCGGCGCCCGATCTCATCCTCGCCGTCGAGAACCGTCACATCGCCGTCACCTCGATGGAGCCGGACCGGAACGAATTCGCCCGGGCCCGCGCCGCGCGGGCGCTCGGCAGGATCGGGGGCGAACAGGCCGCTCAGCCTCTCATCAAGGCGCTCGCTGATAGGAGCACGCTCGTTCATCTGTCCGCCGTTGACGCCCTGGGCGACATGAAGTGCAAGGCCGCCGTCCCGGAACTCTTGCGCCTGAGCGTAAGCGCGAACCCGCCCGCGGCGGCTGCCGCGATCCGCGCGCTCGGCGTCATCGGCGACCCCTCGACTGCGAGGCCCCTTCTTGATATCCTCACGAACGCGAAGACGTTGAAGGACCGGTACAAGAACGACGCGGACGTCTCGCCCGTGCGCGTGGCGGCCGCCTTCGCCCTGGGACTGCTCGGCGACAGGGCCGCAGTCCCCGCGCTCCTGGCCGGCCTGAGGGACGTCGACACGCGCGTCCGGGAACACTGCGACCTGGCCCTGCGGAAGATGTCCGGCCGAACCGTCGGCTTCAAGGCCGACGCCCCCGAGCCCGAACGCGACCGGGCCGCCAAAGCCTGGGATGCGGTGTGGGCCGCTAAGGAAAGCGCCTCCCCGCTTCCACCGCAGAGCCTGCAGAGAGAGAAACCATGACGTTGCTTGACTGGCTCGACCGGTTTCTGGAATACCTGGAGAGCGAGCGCGATTTTTCCGGCCACACGATCCGCGCCTACAGCACCGACATCGTCGAGTTCGTACGCTTCGGCGACAAGGGCGGCTCGCTCAATCCCGAGGCGGTCGATCACCTCCTGCTGCGCGGCTACCTGGCCCATCTCCGGAACAGCGGCCGCTCAAGGTCCACCATCGCCCGCAAGCTGGCCTCGATCCGTACGCTCTTCAGGTACCTGGTCCGCGAGGGCGTGCTGTCCGACAACCCCGCCGCCGACGTCCGCACCCCACGCAAGGAGAAGCGGCTGCCTTCCGTCCTGGACGAGAACCAGGTTCGCGTCCTGCTCGAGCAGCCGGACGCCACGCAGTTCCTCGGCCTGCGCGACCGAGCCATCCTCGAAGTCCTCTACAGCACCGGCATGCGCGCCGGCGAGCTCGTCGGCGCAAACATCGAGGACGTCGACCTGCTCGGCGAAGTCATCCGTGTGCGCGGCAAGCGGAAGAAGGAGCGCCTGGCGCACCTCGGCAGCTACGCCATCACCGCCATCCGGGAATACCTCGCCGCCCGCCGGCTCGAGCCCAGGGCCCCGATGTTCGACCGCCGCACACTGCTCGTCAACCGCTTCGGCAAGCGGCTCACGGACCGCAGCCTCCGCCGAACTATCAACAAGTACTTCCGCAAGGCCGGCCTCGCACTCAAGGTCACCCCGCACACACTCCGTCATTCCTTCGCCACACACCTGCTCGACCGCGGCGCAGACCTCCGCAGCGTCCAGGAACTCCTCGGACACGAAAGCCTCCAGACAACACAGGTCTACACGCACGTGAGCGCGGATCGGCTGAAGCGAGTCTACGAAAAAGCCCACCCACGGGCGAAGTGACGGTCAACGGTCTCTTGCTCGCGCTCGTGCTATTCCCGGGTTGTCGCCGGAAGAGAAGAAGAGAGCAAAAGGGAAAGAAGGCGGTACGCGGGTTGTCTCGGGTCTTCCAGTTCGATGCATGGGCGCGCCCGAGCGCCCTTGCGGTCACTTCCCCTCCAGCAGTGCCCGCGCGCTGGCCTTCAGCTTCGGGTCGTCGGTTCGCTTCTCCAGCTCGGCCACAACCTGCCGGGCGATGGCCGGCCGGTCGAGCTTGCCGGAGTCCATGCACAGGTTCACGATCACCCGCGCGCATTCCCGCTGTTCCCACCACCCGGGCGCCCGGGCGAACGCGGCGCTGTAGTCGTCCATGGCGGCGGGGTACCGCTCACGCCGCTCCCGGACGCCCCCCCGGCCCAGATATCCACGCCAAGCATGTTGCTTATACGCCGACCGCGGATCTATCAGCTTCTCATAGTACCTCTCGGCTTCGTCGTAGTCCCCCATGGCCGCGCTCTGCTGCGCTACGATCAGGCAGAACCATACGGTCCATTCCCCCACCCCCCTGAACTCCGACAGGGCCTCCTTGGCCTGCTGGATCACGTGCGCCCTGAGCAGCGGCGCCTTGTCGGCTCCGCGGATGAAGCATTGCAGGCGTTCGTACGCGGCGGCGGCCCGATTCGCCGGCTGCGCCGCACGCCGGCTCCGAACAAAATCCTCCATAACGAGAAGGGTCATCAGATCGCCCGTCCCTTCCGTGTTTCGGAATTCCTTGCCCGCCTCCAGCTCGGCCCGCTCGCACTGGGAAACGCTCGACCGCCAGTAACTGAACACGGCGTTGTACCGGGCCAGCCGTTCGTCCACGTCCTTGACCGGCGGCCGCCAGCCGGTCTTGTTCGGCGGTTCCTTCGTCGCATAGACAAGCTGCTCCTCCTCGGAATCCTGGCGTTTCACCCCGATGGCGAAAATTGCGCCGTACCGCTCCGCCCGAGCCGCGACCGCCTCGTCAAGGTCCTTCTGCAGGGCGGCAAGCCGTTCCCCTCGCCACGGGGTCTGTGAGAACACCTCCCGATAAATCCTCTCCTCGGTCAGGACGCCCTTGACGAATCGAATCGTCCCATCCACCGCCTCTCGCTGTCTGGGTGCCACCGGCACGATCTTCTCCGTCTCCGCCAGGGCGCTCTCAAGAGTGCTTACAACCCGGCTCCAGTTGCCTTGCGCCAGCAAATGACTCACCAGGGCCACCCGGTCCCGCAGCAGGAACTCGGCCAGCTCGGCACCGAGCTTATCCAGGGCCGCCGCGTTGGCCTCGGCCTTGATGAATTCGGTGTCCTTGTACTGCGTCTTGAACGCCGCATAGGCCGCCGCGGCGCGGTTAATCTCCTCGGAAGCCTTGCCCGCGGAGCCGACCAACTCGGCCAACTGCGCAAAGGCGGCCTGGGCCTCGCCCTCCATGATTTTCGAAAGCAGCTCTCGAATGGCCGGGATGAGCGCCGCACGCTCCGGCCGATCCGACTGCTTCTCCGCGATATCCAACGCCGCCAGCAGCAGCTGCTTGCCCTCCTTCCTGTCCTCGTTCAGGGCCAGCGCGCCCAGGCAATACAGCCCGTCGGGGTCAGTCTCCTCGAGCAGGTGCAGATCGCCCAGGGCCAGGTTGTGAAGCACGGTGAAGCCCAGCGAGTTCCAGGAGAACTCCACTTGGGCCTGCGGCGTCTCCGTATCCGCGATGAAGCCGTCGGCCGTGAGTTGAACGATCTTGCAGCTCACGGGGGCGATGCGCCCCTTCATCGGCAGCCGCACGTCGTTCAGCGGAAGGCGCGGTTTCATTGCCGCGGCCAGCATGCCGGCCAGCCGCCGCTCCGGCGGAATGCGCTGTCGCAGGGCGGCCACCCTCTGTCGCTGCGCGGGCGTCCCCGCGGCGTCGCTCAGTATCTTGCCGATCGACGCCTCGGCCTCGTCGTACTTCCCGTCGTCGATCAGCTTCGATATCCCTTGCAGCACTTTCTCATGCTGCTGATTCTCGATGTGCCTGGCGATCAGGCCCTCGTATTTCTTCAGCCGGGCCGCAACGTATGGATCGGCATTAAAGCCGTCCCGCACCTTTAACGCGATCTCGGTGATGGCCGTCTCGTCCCGCGGCTCGCGTGCCTCCAACTGTCCGATGCGAGTGAACAGGGACAAGAACTGCGGGGCCAGTTCGAGCGTCCTGGCCAGGGCCTCGAGCTGCGGCTGGAACTCGGCCATGTCCAGCCCGGGCCTGGCCTGGGCCAGGGCAGCGGCCCCACCCTCCAGGTCACCCCGGTCGAGCGCGCCCCAGACAAGCTGCTTCACCTCCTCCAGCCGCACCGAGGCCCCCTGGCGCCAGCCGGCGATCTTCCGGTCGATCAGGGCGCGGAGCTGCGGACTCATCAGCGCCCCCGGCATCCTCGTCCGCAGAATCTCGATCGCCCCGCGATAGTTCTTGGCCGCCGCGGCCCGGTCCGCCTCTTTTCCGAACCGTTCAAGAAAGTAATCCGCACTCTTGCTCACCAGGGCCGCCAGCTCCATCCGCCGTTTCGTCACCTCCGCCGCAATCTCGGGATCGGATGTGGCCTGGGCTACGGCGTCCATCCACTGAGCGGCCTGCGGAACGTTGCTCGGGTCCTGAACGGAGGCGGCCATCGCCTCGGCCAGCGCCCGCCGCGAGATCTCCCGCACATGGTTCCGGATGCCTTCGCCGTATTCCTTCGGAGCGCGGGCCGCCAGATCGCTCAGTTCCTTGACGACCGCCACCCACTCATCCGGCTTCCTGGCCGGCCTCCCGGCGAGAGTCTGAAACGCCTCCGCCGTCGCCAGAAGCGCCTGCGCCGAGGCCGCGTTCGGGCCCTCAGCGTCCTTCTTGATGCAGCCGTTGAGCGTGTCGATGATCGCAGCGAAGTTCCTCGGCCGATCGGCGATCAACCTCACGGCCTCGTGGTACAACCGCTCCGCCCCGACCGCGTCGCCGCCTTGGGATTCTCCAGAGGAACCCAGGAAACGCACCGCCACGCCGACCCCTATGGCAAGCAGCAGACACGCCCCCGCAACGGCCAAGACCACCTTCCTGGTCCGAGGCCGGGCCGAGACGGCCTCGGCGTGATGCGGAACCTGCTTGGGCAGCAGCACCTCGGCCAGAGGCCGGTGACCCCGCGCGACCCTGTCCAGGTCTTCCAGCAGCTCTGCCGGCGTCTGGTACCGATCCTCCCGCTTCTTGGCCATCATCTTCCCGATCACGACCGAGAACCCCGCCGCGACCGCCGGGTTGCGCACGTGGGCCGGCACCAGCGCCTCGGCAATGTGCTTGCTCATCACCACCGGAGGCGTCTCGCCCTCGAACGGCAGCTTTCCCGTCGCCGCATGATACAACGTGGCGCCCAGCGAATAGATGTCACTGCGGGTGTCGATCAACTCCTCGCCGCGAGCCTGCTCCGGGCTGATGTAGTTGGGCGTGCCCAGGGCCATCCCCACCTGCGTCACAGACGTGTCCGCCTCGCCCTCCGTCGACTTGGCCAGCCCAAGGTCCGCCAGCTTCGGCACACCGCTGCCCCGCTCGATCAGGATATTCTCAGGCTTGACGTCCCGGTGAACCATCCCGAACTTGTGCGCGTGATCCAGCGCCTCCGCCATCCGCATGCCGATTTCCAGGCACTTCGCCTCCGGCAGCTGCCCGGCCCGGCCGATAAGATGCCGCAGCGTATCCCCGTCCACGAACTCCATCGCGAAGTAGTAGTAACCCTTGTCCTGGCCTGCATCGATCCCCTGGACGATGTTGGGATGACTGAGGCGGGCGGAAGCCCGTGCCTCGCGCAAGAACCGCTCCAGGTACCGCTTGTCCCGGGCCAGGCCCGGCCTCATCAGCTTGAGCGCGACGAGCCGGCCGATGTTCACCTGGAGCGCACGGTACACCGCCCCCATCCCACCCTGGCCAATCTTCTCCAGAAGCTCGAACCCCCCGATCAACACCCGCTCCGCGCCCGAACGCGCCGCCGCCAGCTGAGCCGCTTCCTCCAGCTTCGCACGGTCCCCGTAACCCTTCTCCAGCAGAACGTCAAACACCCCCGGCCTCGGCCGGCCCGACGACTCCGCCTCCGCCTGGGCCCGATGGACCTCAGACAACTGCTCCGCGGTCACAAGACCGCGTTCAACCACCAACTTCTGGAATACCTGTTCGGTTTCGGGGTTCATCGTGTCCGGCCAGAAATCATGCACCACCGTCCCTGCGCACACCTATTATACAATTATAGCATCAGAATCCCGGCCAAGAAACCCGATACGGCGCGCTTTTCGGCGGCCAGGCTACTTCTCAAAGACCTCGACGTACGATTCCGCCTTGAGCCGCTCCAGCCACGCCTCCAACTCCGGCCTGGCGAGAGCCTCCTGCATCCCTCGCACGATGCTCGCCGCGGCTTCTTCCAGCGGGACGACCCGGCCGGCTGAAATCCCCTCCAGGCGCACGATGTGGCATCCCCGATCCGTCTCCACCACCTCGCTCGTCTGGCCGGGCTTCATCTGAAACACCGCCTTGCCCAACGGATCCAGAAAGGACGCCTCGGTCACGTTCTCCCACAGGCCGCCCCGGCCCGCGTTCGGATCGTGCGAATACTCCCGGGCCAGTTCCTCGAACGTCTCCGGCTTCTCCTTCACGCGCCGCAACAGGGCCTGCGCCAGCTCGCTCGCCTGGTGCTTCTCACGGAACCGGGCAAACTCCAGCGTGATCATCCGAAGCCGCGCCATCGGCGGAATCCGGAACCGCTCCGGATTCGCGTCGTAAAAGCCCTGAACCTGAGCCGGCAGAACCTGAATCCTGTCGGGCAATGCCATCGAGAACGCCGCACGTTTCATCAGGCTGTCCCGCAGTTCGCTCGACCGTTGGAGCAGGCCGGACCCGCGCTCCGACAGCAGCCTGCCGTAGTCACCGATATCCGCCGCCCCCATCCGCATCATCTCGTCCTGCATCGCCCGGTAAACCTCGTCCTCAGGCACCGAGATCCCGCGCCACATCGCCCACCGCAGAATGAGCATGTCCTCGACGACCCTGCGGAGCGCCTCGGCACGGAGCCGGGGCATGTCCTCGGGCTTTGCCTTGTCCTGCTCGGCCGCACGACGGGCCAGCGTCTCCACGTCCGCCTTCAGCACGTACCCGTCGTTCACCACCGCGGCCAGCTCGGCCCTTCGTTCCGCCGGGAGTTCGCCCATCGCCGCACGGCTGAACGTCCTGGCCAGGGCCGCCCGCGCCGCGGTCTCCTTGAACCGCGCATGAATCTCGCCGGCCTGATTCTGCAGGAACAGCAGGTTGCGCAGGGCGGGTGACTTCGCGAGCGCCCGGCTCAACGCCGCCACCGCCTTCGCCTCGTCGCCCAGCCACTGGTGCCCGAGCGCGGCATACATCTCAGCCACCGCCGTCTGAGCGCCAGGCTTCAGCCGGCCGACCGCATCGAGTGCGTTCGCCGGGTTGCCCCGGCTCAGTTCGCAGCGGGCGACGACCTCGACCGCCTGCACGTCCGCCGGGTTCCCGGCCAGAACACCCCGGGCCAGTTCTTCAGCCTTGGCGTACTCCTTCAGGCCGATCAACGCGGCGGCTCGGTCCACGGCGGCCCGCCGGCCGTAATCACCAGGTCCTGCTGTCAGCACGTCGGCCATCGCGCCCAGGCTCAGGCTCGCCGCCAGGATCAGGTCGTCGGCTGTCGCGGCGCCGGCCCGCGGGTTTTCCTTCAGCACCTTCTCGCACACCGCCGCCTCCTCCTCGAACCGTTTGCCGCGCATGAGCGTCTCGGCC
>CAYXNI010000089.1:0-8253 GCA_964466285.1 uncultured Planctomycetota bacterium
CGCTGAAGAGCTGCTGGGCGCGGCCGAGCTGGAACGGGTTGCCCGGCCGGAGGCGCTTGTAGATGCGTTCGAGGGCTTCTTCGTAGGTGTGTGCGCGGTCCTCGGCGATGGTGTTCAGGATGAGCGGGTCTTCGAGGTCTTCAGGCAGAATGACCTCGATGGATGCGAGGTTGGATGCCTCGATGAACCCGGCCGCCGTCTCGTCGATCAGCCCGCCCGACTCGACGATGATTTCGCCGGAGGAGGCGTTGACGAGTGCGCCCACCGCGATGCAGCCAACTAGCTTCTTTGCCATCGCTTTTATGTTGGGGAAATAGATGACTTTAGCCCCCGGTGAGGCTAACGGAGTGCCTTTGCTCTTTGGTTGCCTTTCGAGTGCCGCTATTCTCTCGTCTATTCTCTGCCCATCGCTCTCAAGTTGCAGCAACTCGTTATCTTCGTTCACATGCTGCTTGATAGCTGCGAATATGGACCTAATCCTGTTCGTTCTCTTTGGGTCTTTCTTGGAGCGTCCTGTGGCGACAGAGGATGATTCATCCGTTAGCCAACCAATAATGAACAGAGCACGCTCAACGAGCAAGCGGTTCAATTCCGGGCCAGTGAAGTCGTCCAATGCCTCGACTGTCTTTACATAGTCTTCTTTGCTAAGGCTGGACGATTTCTTGCCCCTGTTCTCGTTCTCAAAGTTCTTCCCTGGCAGGTCGCACAAAGTTTGCCAGACGTGAACGTCGATAATTGCTGCTTGTTCAGGGTAAGCTAGCGCCAGAATTGCTGAGGCGATAGGGCCGGCAACTCCGTTTACTTTCGTGTCTGGGTGTTTCTTCTCGTCCGAGAGTTTTTCGAAGGCGTCAGCTAGGTCACTGAGTTTGGGGCTCTTGGGGAAATGCGCGAAAACGTTCCTAGTTCGATTTTGAACATCAAGGTCTTCCTTTTCCTTGTCTTCCTCTTTCTTTTGAGCGTCGAACCTCTTAAGCCACATATCAAGAGGCAAACCTTTCGTCGCTGACAACTTCCATTTGGCAACCGCAACCAGATTCGCGTGTGTCATGAAGCCGTTCGTACGCAGGGACTTTCCCGCTGCTACGGCTTCGGCGTAGTATGCGGCGGTTTCTCCCACCTGGAACTCGGCATCGTATACGTGCTGGCCCAATGCATGAAGAAGGACCCGCACAGCTTTACGGCTATCAGCATAAGTTTTGGCAGTATCTGACTCTGGAAATTCCGCGTCATAGATTTCCTGGCCCAATGTGCGGACCAGATCCCTTACCAGAACTTTCCTCTCCTTTATTGCTTCTCTAAGCGTGGTAACGCGGTTGTCTATGTCCGCTCTTTCCCTCTTTAATCTCTCCAGTTCACCAGGTCCGCCAATTTTGTAGACTGTGGTCTGATAGAACAGCCGGAGCAGGTCTTCGGTGGTGCCGTATTTTTTGTCGACGGCGCGCAGGAGTGTGGTGGCGGGGAACTTGCCGGACTGGTCGATCTTGACGGAGAGGACGTCTTTTTTGGAGACGGAGAGTTCGATCCAGCTTCCGCGCTCGGGGATGATGCGGCAGGAGTAGAGTTTCTTGCCGGTGGCGTGGGTCTGGACTTCGAAGTCGACGCCGGGCGAGCGGTGGAGCTGGGAGACGATGACGCGCTCGGCGCCGTTGATGATGAATTCGCCGCCGCCCATCATGACGGGCATGTCGCCGAGGTAGACGCCTTCCTCGATGGGTTCGGGGCCGACGAGGCGGACGTGGATGGTTATGGGCCGGCCGTAGGTGAGGCCGAGGCGGCGGCACTCGTCGGGGGTGTAGCGGGGACGGCCGAGTTCGTAGCGGAGGTATTCCATGCGGACGCTCTTGTCGTAGCTTTCGATGGGGAACGTTTCGCGGAAGATGGTTTCGAGCCCCTTGTTCTGGCGTTTTTCGGCGGGGACACCGAGCTGGAGGAAGTTGCGGTAGGAATCGGTCTGGATGGCGACGAGGTTGGGGACATCGACGGCGTCACCGACCCGCTTGAAATTGCGCGTTTGCATCGAGCTTCTCCGTGTTCCGCTGATCGTCAAACGTTAACCGTTAATCGTTAATCGCCAAACGCCAACCGTGAGCTTGCGACTCGCGCCCGTCCGGTTAACGGATAACGAATAACTGATAACGAATAACGGCGCTCACTTGATCTCGACCTTGGCGCCGACGGCTTCGAGGTCGGTTTTCATTTTGGCGGCGTCTTCCTTGGATACGCCTTCGGCGAGGACCTTGGGTGCGCCGTCAACGAGCGCCTTGGCTTCCTTGAGGCCGAGCGAGGTGAGCTGGCGGACGACCTTGATGGTCTGCAGCTTCTGCTCGCCGGCGGCGGTCAGTGTGACGGTGACGATCGCGCTGGCCTCTTCGACCGGTGCCGCGGCAGCTCCGGCGGCCGGCCCGGCGGCAACGGCGACAGGCGCCGCTGCGGAGACGCCGAATTTCTCCTCGGCGGCCTTGACGAACTGGGAGAGTTCGAGGACGGTCATTCCGCTGATGAGTTCCAGCGCTTCAGCGATCTTGCCCGTGGGGGCGTTTGCAGCTTCCGACATGACTATCTTCTCCTTTTCACTTGGGCTCTGCTGCCGCCACGCGGGCGGCAGGGCCTATCTGCCGGGTCAGCCGGTCGTCTCACCGGGAGGCTCTTGACCGGCAGTACCAGACTCGGCGTTTTTCCTGGCCAACGCGTCGGCCAGGCCGAGCAACTTTCTAATGGGCCCCTGGGCGACGGCCAGGAGGCTTGAGAGCGGAGCGGCGATGGTTCTGATGACGTGAGCCATCAGTATGGGTTTGGGCGGGATCTTGGCGAGCTCGGCAACGGCGTCGGCGGGCATGGGCCGGCCGGCGAGGAGGCCGCCCTTGAAGGGCAGGAGTTTTTCCTTCTTGCCCCAGTCGGCCAGGGTGCGGGCGAGTACGGCGGGGTCGTCGGCTCCGTATGCGATGCCGGTGGGTCCGGCGAGGAAACCCTCGACGGCGCCCGCGCTGCCGAGCTGGGCGAGGGCCTGGCGTGCGAGCGAGGTCTTGATGACGGTGAAGCGGGCTTCGCCGCCGCAGGCGGTGTGGATGTGGCGCCGGAGTTCGGCTGCTTTGCGGCCGCTGAGGCCGGTGAAGTCGACGAAGAGGCAGGTGTCGACGTTCTGGAACTTTTGTTTGAGTTCGTTGATGGTCAGTTGGTTCAGTCTGCTGGGCATCTTGTTACCTCAAGGATGGACAATGGACGACGGACTGAGGCGCCGTCGGCCTGGCTTTGAACCCACAGTCCATTGTCCACTGTCCATTACTGTCCACTTACCGTCCATTGTCCATTGCGCTACACGGCCACCTTGACCCCGGGGCCCATGGTGGAGGATAAGGTGATGGTTTTGATGTATTTGCCTTTTGCGGCGGCCGGCTTGGACCGGCGGATCTGTTCGAGGAGTGCGTCGACGTTGGCGGCGAGGTCTTCGACGGAGAATGATTTCTTGCCGACGGGTGCGTGGACGTTGCCGCTGGCGTCGAGGCGGTATTCGATTTTGCCTGCGGCGAATTCGGCGACGGCGCCGGGGATGTTGTCGGTCACGGTGCCGGACTTGGGCGAGGGCATGAGGCCCTTGGGGCCGAGGACGCGGCCGAGTTTGCCGACGAATCTCATGGTGGGGGGCGAGGCGACGGCGACGTCGAAGTCGAGCCAGCCGGCGGTGATTTTTTCGGCGAGTTCTTCGCCGCCGGCTTCGATGGCTCCTGCGGCTTTGGCGGCCTCGACCTGGCCGGGCATGCAGAAGGCGATGACGCGGAGGGTTTTTCCGACGCCTTTGGGGAGCGAGATGGTGCCACGCAGGGCCTGTTCGGCTTTCTTGGGGTCGAGGCCGGTGCTGATTGCGATCTCGACGGTTTCGTCGAACTTGGCGGAGGGCTGTGTTTTGATGAGGGCGAGTGCTTCGGGGACGGTGTGCGGCTTGGGTTCGCCGGTGGTTTCGAGAGCGTTGCGGTATCGTTTGCTTTTCTTCATTCTTTGGTTCTCTCAGTCCTCAGTCGACGATTTCGATTCCCATGCTTCGGGCGGAGCCTTCGATCTGCTTGACCGCTTTGGCGAGGTCTTTGGTGTTGAGGTCGGCCATTTTGTCCTTGGCGATGGCTTCGAGCTGGGAGCGGGTGACTTTGCCGACTTTTTCCTTGTTGGGTACGCCGGAGCCCTGGACGATGCCGGCGGCCTTCTTGAGGAGGACGGACGCCGGGGGTTTGAGGACGACGAAGTCGAACGACTTGTCCTTGTACACGGTGAGTTCGACGGTCACGATCGTGCCCTGGAGGTCGCGCGTGCGGCCGTTGAACTCTTTGCAGAACGCGCCGGGGTTGAGGCCCCTTGGGCCCATGGCGACGCCGACCGGCGGGCCGGGGGTGGCCTGGCCGCCCGGGACCTGCATCCGGAACACTTCGACGATTTCTTTGGCCATTCTCTTGTCCTTTGTCTCTCTTTTCAGCTATCCATGTCACCGTCACCACGGATGAGCACGGATGAGCACGGATTGTCCCTTATACTTTTTCGACCTGCCAGTATTCGAGTTCGACCGGGGTGGGGCGGCCGAAGATGGTGACGATGACGCGGAGGAGGCCTTTGTCGCCGATGATCTCGTCGGCGACGCCGTCGAAGTTCTTGAAGGCGCCCTCGACGATTTTGATGTTGTCGCCCGGCTCGAAGTCGATTTTGAGGGTTGGGGCTTGTTCGTTGCTTTCGGCTTCGGCGGTGACTTTTTCGACTTCTTTGGTGGTGAGCGGTACGGCGACGCCGCCGGAGCCGAGGAAGTCTCCGATGCCGGGGCAGTTCTTGACGAGGGCGAGGGTTTCTTCGTCGAGGTCCATTTCGACGAAGAGGTATCCCGGGTAGATTTTGCGCTCGGAGATGACTTTCTTGCCGGACTTGATTTCGGAAATCTTCTCGGTCGGGACGAGGACCGCGTTGATGCGCTCTTCGAGGGCGGCGGCGTGGACGCGGGTGAGGAGGCTTTCGCGGACGGATTCCTCTCGGTTGGTCTGCACCCTCAACACGTACCACTGTTTGGTCATGAGATCCTCGATCAGTACAGTCTCGCCAGAACGAGCAAGCCGGTGAGTGTTCGGTCCATGAGGTATATGGTCAGGCCCAGGAGCATGGTGGTGGCGATGACGACGATGGTGGAGCCGGTGACTTCGTCGCGGTTGGGCCAGACGACTTTTCGCATTTCGCTTTCGGTGTCGATGAGTACGTCGCCGGTTTTTCGGTGGAAGAAGCTGAAGTAGAGGGTGACGACGGAGAAGGCGAGGAAGACGAGGCCGGCCCATATGAAGGGGGCGATTCCGCTGCCCCAGTGCAGTGCGGCGCTGGTGGCGATGACGGTGACGACGCCGCCCGTGATGGCGGTGGGGACACGGGCCCACATTCCTTCTTCCTGTCTGTACATTCGGTTGCGTCCTCGCGGTCCTGGCAGGCCAGGAGGGACTCGAACCCCCAGCCACCGGTTTTGGAGACCGGTGCTCTACCAAATTGAGCTACTGGCCTTCAGGAGCCGATCATTTCTTCCGTTCTTTGTGTGCCGTGTGCTTGTGGCAGAATCGGCAGTACTTGCTCAACTCCAGCTTTTCGCCTTTGGCTTCTCGGCTGGTCCGGTAGTTCTGGTTTTTGCACTCGGTGCATTCCAGGATGATGTCCTGTCGCATGGCCGGGCAGTTTCCTCACTCAATGATCTTTGTGACGACACCGGCGCCGACGGTCTTGCCGCCTTCGCGGATGGCGAAGCGCATGTTTTCTTCCATTGCGATGGGGGTGATGAGTTCGACGATGAACTTGGCGTTATCGCCGGGCATTACCATTTCGACGCCTTCGGCGAGCTGGACGGAGCCGGTGACGTCGGTGGTGCGGAAGTAGAACTGCGGCCGGTAGCCCGCGAAGAAGGGGGTGTGACGGCCGCCTTCTTCCTTCGACAGCACGTAGACCTGGGAGTCGAACTTCTTGTGCGGGGTGATGGAGCCGGGCTTGGCGATGACCTGGCCGCGTTCGAGGTCGTCTTTTTCGATGCCTCGAAGGAGGAGTCCGACGTTGTCGCCGGCCATGCCATCTTCGAGGGTCTTGTTGAACATTTCGACGCCGGTGCAGGTGGTCTTTCGGGTGGGTTTGAGGCCGACGATTTCGACTTCGTCGCCGACGTGTACTTTGCCGCGCTCGATGCGGCCGGTGCCGACGGTGCCGCGGCCCTTGATGCTGAATACGTCTTCGACGGCCATGAGGAGGGGCTTGTCGACCTCGCGCATGGGTTCCGGGATGGCGTCATCGAGCGCCGTGAGGAGGTCGAGGATGGCCTTGCAGTCGGGGTGTTTCGGGTCGCCGCCGGCATCGAGGGCCTTGGTGGCCGAGCCGCGGATGACGGGGGTTGTGTCGCCGGCGAACCCGTTCTTGTTCAGGAGCTCGCGGACTTCCAGCTCCACGAGGTCCAACAGCTCGGGATCGTCGACGAGGTCGATCTTGTTGAGGAAGACGACAAGGGCAGGCACGTTGACCTGGCGGGCGAGAAGGACGTGCTCGCGGGTCTGCATCATCGGGCCGTCGGCCGCATCCACCACCAGGATCGCGCCGTCCATCTGCGCGGCGCCCGTGATCATGTTCTTGATGTAGTCGGCGTGGCCGGGGCAGTCGATGTGGGCGTAATGGCGCTTGTCGCTTTCGTATTCGACGTGAGCGACGGCGATGGTGACGATCTTGCTGGCGTCGCGGACGGTTCCGCCCTTGGCGATGTCTTCATACGATTTCGCCTTGCTGCGGCCGAGCATTTCCGACACCTTGGTGATGGCGGCCGTGAGCCGCGTTTTCCCGTGGTCGATGTGACCGATCGTTCCAACGTTCACGTGCGGTTTCGTACGCTTAAAGAGCTCCTTAGCCATACAAGATCCTCCAACGGCATTGGGCCGGCCGTTGCGCGCCGAGCATTCCGGTGCCGGGCCGGCATTCCCTTTCCGACTTCTCTGACGTGTTCCTTTCGTTTCGCGCGGCGGGACACCCGCCGCGCCTGGTTGAAGACTTGTGCGGTCGAGAGCTGGTGATGGGACTTGAACCCATGACCCCGTCCTTACCAAGGACGTGCTCTACCACTGAGCTACACCAGCCTAGGCTGGCTGCCGCGAGCTTGGGCCGGCAAGCCAGGGGTGACTTGCGGCGAGCCGCAGCGGTTCGGGCCGGTTGCCGCCAGCTTGGGCCGGCCGGGTCGCGCCGTTCGCGCTGGAGCGGGCGATGGGAGTCGAACCCACACGACCAGCTTGGAAGGCTGGGGCTCTACCGCTGAGCTACGCCCGCGTTCGGCAGACGTCCACCAGCCCGCGTTCGCCGAGGCTGGGGCGGACAGCCTTTGTGTTGCGCGGCCGGGCTCGGCGGTTCAATCACGCTGCCCTGCCAGCCGCAGCCGCGAGTCTTCGACGGGCGAAGGCTGGTGGGTGGGCAGAGGAGGATTCGAACCTCCGAAGGCTGTGCCACCAGATTTACAGTCTGGTCCCTTTGACCGCTCGGGAATCTGCCCGTGTGTCGGCCGTCCGGCCCTCCGGTGCGGCGGACGGGAATCCGTCACGAGGCACCTGGAGGCTGTTTCAGAACCGTGGCGGGGCTGTTCTGGCCGTGGGTTTCACGGACAAGACGCTCGCGGGACAACGGGTGTTGCCGGTTTTGAAACAGCTTCTTAGCCAGCCCGGAATCTGTTTTTCAAAAGCGGCGTCGCTGGAGCCAGCGGTGAGAATCGAACTCACAACCTGTGGTTTACAAAACCACTGCTCTGCCTTTGAGCTACGCTGGCCGTACAGACGGCCGCAAATGCGAATTGTTAACTATACCACACGACTTGTGTTTGTCAACCAAAAAGGGCGTTCTTTTTTGCTGGTTTCCGCACGATCTGTCAGCTTGTCCTGGCTCGGCTGGGGGAAGCGGTGAGGGGGTGTTTTCGAGGAGGGGCTTGCAAACCGGCGGTGGGATGTTTAGAGTCTATGTGGTTGAAGCTCGCTGCGTGTGTGGCGGTCGTGTACGGGCCGGGCGGTTTCTTGCTGGGCACGGAGAAGGTGGCCTATGTTTGCGGAGATAGTGGATGCGGCAACCGGTTTTCTTGAGCGGTATCGTGCGCCGGTGCTGGGCGCAACGGTGGTGGCGGCGTTGTGGGTGACGTATGTCTTTGCCACCCGGGCGGTGCGGAGGCATCTTGGGAAGACGGGCCAGAAGCCGGAGAACATCCGGAATTTTCTTTTTATGTGGCGGTACGTGTGG
>CAYXNI010000090.1:0-8251 GCA_964466285.1 uncultured Planctomycetota bacterium
CATCATCCGGCAGCACGGCCTCACGCGGAAGCCCTTGAAGAAACACCAGAAGAAGCACGACCTCCGCGAGGTCAAGAAGAAGTACGCCGCATTCACGCGGTTCAAGATGGACGTGAAGTACCTGACCGACATCCCGCACTACTGGCCGTACATGACCGCCATGGGCCTGCCCCGGTACCAGTACACGATCAGCGAGGTCCGCGTGGGAGCCGTCTTCCTGGCCTACAGCCAGAGCTACGGCGTGGCCGAGTCCGAGGCGGTAGTGCGGCGGCTGCTCGTGCATCTCCGCGAGCAAGGCGTTCCGCTCGGCCAGGTCGTCATCCAGACCGATGGCGGCAGCGAGTTCGAGGGGATGGAGATCGAGCGCAAAGCGAACGGCTTCACGCACACCATCGAGGTCGAGTTTGGAGCCACGCACCGTGCCGTGCCCGGCTGCCCCAACGCCCAGGCCGAGGCCGAGAGCCTCCACAGCCGGATCGAGCCCGAGTTCTTCGACATCGAAGACTTCGCCGGCCCGATGGACTTCTGGCAGAAGATCGCCACGTGGCAGAACTGGTACAACCTGCGGCGGAAGAACTCGAGTCGCGGCTGGCAGTCACCGGCCCAGAACCTTCGCGATCTCCAGCCCGACTGCGACCTGGCCATCTTCTTGCTTCCGCCCGTCCATGTCGATACACTCCTCGCTGCCGAGGGGGGATACTATGTACCTGCGCACCCCGGGATTTTCTGAGATTGAGCTTGTCATCAGCTGTCTCTTGCGGTATACTAAGACTAATCCGCGAGAGCAGAGGTGGATGGCCAGAGCCATCGGAGGCCCGAAAGGGCCTTTTTTTATTCCTACAGATACTTCTTGCCAAACATCCTTGGTGGCACTTGGTCATATTTCTTCTGAAGAATCTGAATCACCCGCTCAGCGAATGGCGCGATCGGCCGGTCCAGCAATCCCTGCTCGTGCAGGATCTCATTACGGCTGGGCTGAGCAAGCAGGTCGGCAAGCTGGAGCCCAGCGATGTTGTTGGACTTGGTCTTCACCTTGAGTTGCCTGCTGGTCAGGACCTTCTGGAAGTGCTCCGGTGTGATGTACTCCGTGCCGTTCTCCCACAGCCTGGCGAAAGAGGCCTTGAGTCGCATGTCCTCCTTGCCGCCTCGTGACTCAGCCATGACATCGCCGTAGGTGTTCATGCGCTCCAGGAAGAAGGAAAAGCGTTCCAGAAGGACCGCCAGGCAGTAGTGGTAGGCATCGTATCGCCAGGTCGTGTAGGTCTCCTTGTGCCTCTTTTTGTCAAGGCAGACGGATATGACGGTGTATTCCCAGGCTTCCATGAGCGCCAGGAGTTCAGCGTCGAAGCGCGCAAGAACGTCGGGGGCTCGGAGGACTTGAAAGGGCGGCTTGGCATTCATCATCTCTTTGCGATGGAAGATCACCGGCTCGTCGGGATGCGACCCGAAGTACTTGGTCTTCAGAGCCTCCATCTGCGGATAGACACGCTGTTCGACGTACCCGAGCTCAAGAATGACGCCCGTCAGGCTGAGAAAGCGGTGGTTGGGGTTGTCGGAGCTCTCCAGGTCCGGGTTGCCAACCTCATCGATGTAAATCCGATACTTCACAGGGCGAACGCCCTTTCTCTCGTTCCCCGGACTTGCGGCTTCGCTATCACCGCGTGGTCGATGGGCTTCAGGTTATCCAGGTCTTTCAGTTCTTCCGCCACCGGAACGTCCTCCCGGTTTCAGGGACGAATGAAGCTTGGACAGATAGCTCAAGTCCTCTTGTTCCGAGCCCTATGTTATCTGTCGGCCTATTCTAATTCTTCTCATCTGCGCCCGCAAGCCCCCGTCAAAAACCCGAGGCGTGGTGGCCGGGGTTGACTGGGCGGCGGGCGGGTGATAGCATCTCGGGCGTGAGACAGGACGGACGAACGAGATGGAAGGGAGGAGGTGCGATGTACAGGTCGACGACAATTCTGTGCGTTCGGAAGGACGGGAAAACCGCGATGGGCGGGGACGGTCAGGTGACGATGCGCGATGCGGTGTTGAAGAGCAAGGCGCGTAAGATCCGCCGGCTGCTCGACGGCAAGGTGGTGGTCGGTTTCTCGGGTGCGACGGCCGACGCTTTCGCGCTGATGGAGCGGTTCGAGGGGAAGCTGAAGGGTTCGCAGGGTAACCTGAAGAAGGCGGCGCACGAGCTCGCGCGCGAGTGGCGGACGGATCGGGTTCTGCGGCGGCTGGAATCGCTGCTCATTGCGGCGGACAGCTCATCGGTGCTGCTCATCTCCGGGTCGGGCGACGTGATCGAGCCGGACGACGGGGTGATCGGGATCGGGTCGGGCGGGAACTACGCGGTGGCAGCGGCGCGGGCGCTGGTTAACAACAGCGGGCTCGACGCGAAGACGATTGTGGCAGAGGCGATGCACATCGCTGCTGGCATCTGCATCTACACTAATACCGAGATCTACGTGGAGGAAGTCCCGTGAAGCATTTGACGCCGCGGCGCATCGTCGCGGAACTGGACAAGTACATCGTGGGGCAGGCCAAGGCGAAGAAGGCGGTGGCGATCGCGATCCGGAACCGGTGGCGCCGCCGCGAGCTGCCGCCGGAGGTCCGCAAGGACATTATGCCGAAGAACCTGATTATGATCGGCCCGACGGGTGTGGGGAAGACGGAGATCGCCCGGCGGCTGGCGGACCTGGTGGACGCGCCGTTCATCAAGGTGGAGGCGTCGCGGTACACGGAGGTGGGCTATGTGGGGCGGGACGTGGAATCGATGATTCGCGACCTCACCGAGACCGCGCACAACATGGTGCTGCAGGAAGAGCGGGAGAAGATGATCGAGAAGGCGCGGGAAAAGGCAGAGGACGAGGTTCTGGACGCGCTGCTGCCGCCGGTCGACTTCGACGGGGTGATTGACGTCGAAGAACACAACCGGCGGCTGGAGTCGCATAACCGGACGCGTGAGAAGATTCGCGAGAAACTGCGCGCGGGCGAGCTGGACGAGCGCGAGGTGGAGATCAGCACGGAGGAGAAGGCGGTTCCGACCGTGGAGATCATCTCGAGCCAGGGGGTGGAGCAGATGGGCGTGGATTTCCAGAACATCTTCGAGCGGCTGGTGCCGACAAGGACGGTGCGGCGGAAGATGAAGGTGTCGGAAGCCCGCGAGCTTCTGACGCAACAGGCGGCCGAGGGCATGACGGACCGCGAGCGGGTCAGGCGCGAGGCGATAGCGCGAACGGAGGAGTCGGGCATCGTGTTCATCGACGAGATCGACAAGATCGCAGTGAGCGGGAAGAAGGATGCGGGCGGGCCGGACGTGTCGCGGGAGGGCGTGCAGCGGGACCTGCTGCCGATCGTCGAGGGGTCAACGGTGCTGACCCGCTACGGCATGGTGCGGACCGATTACATCTTGTTCATCGCTGCGGGTGCGTTCCACAACGCGCGGCCGTCGGACCTTGTGCCCGAGTTCCAGGGCCGGTTCCCGATACGGGTGGAGCTGGACGACCTGGGGAAGGGGGAGTTTCTGCGGATTCTGACGGAGCCGAAGAACGCGCTGACGAGACAATACGCGGACCTGCTGGGGACGGAGGGTGTGAAGCTCGAGTTCACTCGCGACGCGCTTGAGGAGATCGCCGAGGTGGCGGTCCGGGCGAATCAGCAGATGCAGAACATCGGCGCGCGCCGGCTTCATACGGTGCTCGAGACGCTGATCGAGGACGTTTCGTTCGATGCGCCGGAGACCGCTGGTGCGGTGAGGGTCGACGCCGCCTACGTCCGGGGGAAACTGAAGGACATCATCGAGAACGAGGACCTGAGCCGGTACATACTGTAGCGTAATGTCAAAGGCCAAAGCTCAAATAACAACTCAAGGTTAAACGTCAAAAGCCAAATGACAAGTCAGACCGAATGCCAAGGGGCAGATGGCAAGTGAGGGCCCGGTGCTGACCGTCGGGCGCGGAACGGGCGGCGTGAGGGAGGAGATCAGGAATGGAACAGGACGTCTCGCATGAGTCGGGTCAGGCGCGAGACCGGCGCTTTGACTTGGAGGAGCGAACGGCCCGGTTTGGCGAGGCCGTGATCCTTTTCGTGCGGCGGCTGAAGGCAGACGACGTCAACCAGACACTGATCCCGCAGGTTATCAGGTCAGCCACCAGCATTGGCGCCAACTATGCGGAGGCTGACGCGACCCAGACGAAGAAGGATTTCAGGCACAAGATCGGAATCTGTGCGAGGGAGGCAAAGGAAACGAAGCACTGGCTGAGAATGCTCGCGTCGGCCAACGACGCTGAGACAGACGGATGCCGCAAGCTCTGGCAGGAAGCTCAGGAGCTGGCCCTGATCTTTTCGGCCATTGTCCGTTCCGCAAGCAAGGGATAGCGGCATGGCTGGCGCTTCACGCTGGGTATTGGATATTTGCCATTTGGGTTTGAATTGTTATTTGGGCTTTGACGTTTGACATTTGTCCCACAGTGAGGTTTAGCATTGTCTGACCCGCTACTGAGTGTGCTGATGCCCTTCTACAATGAGCGTGGCACGCTGGAGGAAATCGTGCGGCGGGTTCTGGCGGCGGAGGCCGGGATGCCGCTGGAGCTGGTGATGGTGGACGACTGTTCGAGCGACGGGAGCGGGGAGATTGCGAGGGGGCTGGCCGAGGGCGATGGAAGGATTCGGCTGGTCGCGCACGAGCGGAACCGCGGGAAGGGTGCGGCGGTCCGGACCGGCATCGCGGCTGCGGCGGGAACGGTCGCGGTCATTCAGGATGCGGACCTGGAATACGATCCGGGCGAGTATCGGAGGCTGGCCGCGCCGATCCTGTCGGGCGAGGCGGATGCGGTGTACGGCTCGCGGTTTCTTGAGAGGCGGCTGGACGGTGCGCTGGTGCGCTCGGTGCTGGCGAACAGGGTGCTGACGGGCTGGGCGAATTTCATCAACGGGACACGGCTTACGGACATGGAGACTTGTCAGAAGGCTGTGCGGATGGACCTGCTGAAGAGCCTGCGGCTGACCAGCGAACGGTTCGGCATTGAGCCTGAGATCACGGCGCGGCTTGCGCAGGCGCGCGCGCGGATCGTCGAGGTGCCGATAGCGTATGATCCGCGCTCGTACGCCGAGGGGAAGAAGATCAGTTGGCTGGACGGAGCGGCGGCGTTGTGGCACGTGTTGAAGTTCCGGCTTGCGCCGCAGAGGGAGTTTGAGGGGCTGCGGACAACCCGCCAAGGGGGCTGAAACTGGGTCCCCAACCTCGTGGTATCACCAAGTAGCGCTAAAGGTTTTGACTTGCGATGTCGATATAATCTTCACTGCGCTTTGGGCCGGGAAGGGGATGGTGTGTGCGTTCTGTCCTGGGCTTGAGGCGGCGATGTAAGGTATTGAAAGGGCGTCGGTTAGGCTTAGAATGGGAGCAGAGGAAAGCTTATGCGACTGGAAAAGCTGGACGTTCAGGGGTTCAAGTCGTTCGCTGATAAGACGGAATTTGTTTTCCAGCCGGGGCTTACGGCGTTCGTGGGCCCGAACGGGTGCGGGAAGAGCAACGTCGTTGACGCGGTGAAGTGGGTTCTGGGCGAGCAGAGCGTTAAGGCGTTGCGCGGCAATGAGATGCAGGATGTGATTTTCAACGGGACGCCCACTCGCCGGTCTGCGGGGTATGCGGAGGCGACTCTCACGTTCACGAACACAAGGGGTTTGCTGCCAACGGATTACGAGACGGTGAGCGTGACCCGGCGTCTTTATCGAAGCGGCGAAAGCGAATACTACGTGAACAAGCAGCGGTGTCGGCTTCGTGACATCCGTGATTTGTTCGTGGGTACCGGGATTGGCATGGATGCTTATTCTGTTGTGGAGCAGGGCAAGGTTGATGTGCTGCTGACGACGAACAAGCAGGATCGGCGTGCGATTTTCGAGGAGGCCGCGGGGATCAGCAAGTATAAGGCGCAGAAGAAGGTGTGCCTGTCGAAGCTCGAGCGGGTGGATGCGAACGTGTTGCGCCTGGGCGATATCATCGACGAGGTTGAGAAGCGGATGCGGTCGGTCAACTACCAGGCGGCAAAGGCCCGGCGGTGGAAGAAGCTGGAGGACGAGCGGCGCGAGCTGGCGGTGGCGCTGGCCCTGCACCAGCACGGCGAGTTCGTGAAGGAGCGCGACACGACTGCGGAGGAGGCGGCCCGGCTGGAGTCCGAGGTGGGTGGCCTGAACGCGGCGATCGAGCGGATGGAGGCGGAACTTTCGGGGATCGAGACGGCGGCGATCGAGGCGGACCAGGTGATCGCGCGGCTGGAGAGCGAGGACGTGCGGATTTCAAGCCAACTGCAATCAGCGGAAGAGGGGGTCCGGCTGACCAAGCAGCGCCTCAGCGAGTTGGACGAGCTTGAGGAAGCGACGAAGGCGGAGATCGCCAAGACGGAGGCGTCTCTGGAGATGATGCGGTCGGAACTGGAGCGGGTGACGGCGGAGGGGGGTGACCTGGAGCAGGTGATCGCGGGCGGGCCGGCGGAGCTGGCGGTACGGCGTGAGGCAATCGTGGAGATCGAGGCGCGGGTGCGGGAGCTGCGTGCGGGGATCGAGGACAAGCGTTCGCTGGCGGTGGAGCTGGCGAGCGAGCGTGCGAGACACAACAACGAGCTTGCGGCGATCGCCGCGCAGCGGGAGCAGATGGTGCGACAGGATCAGCGGCTTGCCGAGCGGGCGGCTGAGCGGCGCCGCGGCCTGGCCGAATGCGCGGAGCGGAGGGGACGGCTTGGCGCACGCGCGGGCGAGATCGCGGAGAAGGTCTCCTCGCTCGAACGCGGCCGCGCGGCGTCGGAGGCGGAGCGGGAGCGGATCGAAGGGCGAATGGGCGAGCTGTCGGAGCAGATGAACGGGAAGCGGGCGGAGATGGCAGGCGTGGAGTCGCGGGCGGACGTGCTGCGCGACCTGGAGGAGAAGCGCGAGGGTGTGGGAGCGGGCGTGCGATGCGTGCTTGAGGCGTGCGGCGGCGAGAACCCGGCGCTGGGGGGCATCTTCGGGGTGGTTGCCGACCTGATCGAGGTGGACATTCAGCACGCGGCGGCGATCGAGGCGGCGTTGGGCACGCACGAGCAACTGGTTATCACGGAATCTTTTGAGGCCATGACCCGAGCGATCGAGTACCTGGTGCAGGGCGAGAAGGGCAAGGCGTCGTTCCTGCCGCTCGATGCTGTTCCGGATGACCCGGAGCCGGCGGACTTTCAGTCCGACGCGTACGAGGCGCGGCCGGAGATCGTGGGTCGTGCGCTGGAGGTCGTCCGGCATTCGGAGCGGTTCACGGGGCCGGTTCGTTCGCTGCTGGGGGACGTGCTGATTGTGCGTGATATCGAGAGCGCGAAGGAACTGGCGGCCTCGAACGGGCATGGGCTGCGGTATGCGACGCTCGACGGGCAGTTGCTGAACCCGAGCGGCGTGTCGGTGGGCGGAGCGGCGGGCAGTGCGCCGGGCGTGATTTCGCGGCGGAGCGAGCTGCGGGCGATCGAGGTGAAGCGGGCGATGCTGGAAGCCGACGTGGCGGTGCTGGAGCGGGAGCGTGAGGAGAACGCGAACCAGGCCGCGCGTGCGAAGGAACGCGCGCAGGAGCTGGCAACGGAGCTTGCGCAGGTTCAGGCTGAGGTGGCGGAGGTGCGGTCGGAGCTTGGGCAGCTTGAGAATCAGGCGCGGCGGGTGGAGTCGGAGATTGAGGCTTGCGAGAGCGAGCGGGCCGAGATCGGGTCTCTGATTCAGACGCTGGCGGGCCGGGAGGTGGAGGTCCGCGAGGAGGCGGGGCGCATCGAACGGGGCGAGGCGGAGGTTAAGGCGGCCGTGGCCGAGCAGGAGCGGCTGCTTGGCGAGGGCGAGGTGAAGCGCGATCAGGTCCGGACGGAAGCGACCGAGCTGGAGGTGGCGCAGGCGCAGCGTGTGGAGAAGGCGGAGAGCCTGCGCCGGCGGCAGGACGAACTCGGCCGCTTGATCGTGGACCGTGAGCGCGGCCTGCAGGCTGCCCGGGAGCAGGTGGAGAACTGTTTCCGCCGCCGGTGCGAGGCGAACGAGGCGATTCTGGCGAGGAAGCGCGAGATCAACGAGCTTCTGGAGCGGCGAGGGAGGCTGGGCGCGCAAAGGGCGGAGGCGGCGAACGAGCGGGAGCTTTTGCGGGTGCAGCTCGAGTCGCAGCGCGAGGGACGGAACGCCGCCGGTCGCCGTGCGAAGGAGGCGGAGGGGCGGCTGAACAAGCTGAAGCTTCACGCGGCCGAGATCGCCATGCGGATCGAGAACCTGGAGG
>CAYXNI010000091.1:0-8180 GCA_964466285.1 uncultured Planctomycetota bacterium
GATCTTCAGCGGCTTCAGATTCCGCCGGTCAATGAAACTCAGCGCGTGGCGGATGAACTGCGGCATCACCTTGTCCGTCCGGCTGAGCGAGCCCTTGCGGCGCGGCCTCGGAAACTTGTTCTTCAGGACCATCGCCTTGAGCTCGGCGAGGCCGGAGCCGCTGCCGATCGATGTGCCGTCCAGCCGCACGAGCTTCGTGCCGTTGTATTCGGCGGGATTGTGCGACGCCGTGACCATCAGTGAGAGGTCGTATTGGCCCGCGTGGCCCGCGTGGTAGAGCGCGTCGGAGCTGCACATCGCGCCGTCCGTGACGTCGGCGCCCTGGTCCATCGCGCCCATCGCGAGCGCGGCCAGGAGCGCGTGCCCGCCGCGGCGCATGTCGCGGCCGATGATGACTCGCCTGGCGCTGGTGAAAGCGACGGCGGCCCGGCCCATGCGGTATGCGATGTCGCCTTCATACTCATCCGGATAAATGCCACGCACGTCATACGATTGAAAGATCTTCTCGACAATCTCCTTGAATGTCATCGAGTCCCTCCGTTCCTTCGCTCCCCCTGACGCTTCGTGCCACCACGTTACCACATCGTCATCGGGCCTTCAAGCCGAACCCGCGAGGGACCGGTGTTGTCGAAGTGCGGCAAGGAGTCGTTCCATGTCATCGGGCAGCGGGGCCGTATAGGTCACCAGCTCATTCGTCCCCGGGTGTCGAAACGAGATCTGGTGGGCGTGCAGGGCCTGGCGGCTGATGATCGGCTCCTCGCCTTCGACGTGCGGCTCGCCCGTGAGGTCGGACGGATAAAGGGCCTCACGCCGGCCGTACTGTGCGTCGCACACGACCGGGTGGCCGATAGCGGCCATGTGGACGCGGATCTGGTGGGTTCGGCCGGTCTTGATCTCGACCCGGACGAGTGTGAAGCCGCCGAAGCGTTCCTGCACGGTGTAGATGGAGACGGCCTCGCGCCCGTTTCGCCGGTCCACGGCCACCTTCTCCTGATATTTCCGGTGGCGTCCAAGCGGAAGGTTGATGACGTCCGAGTCCAGCTCGACTTCGCCTTCCACGACGGTGAGGTAGTGTTTCTTGACCTTGCGGTCCTCGAACTGCCGCCCGATCAGGCCGCGGGCGGCCTCATCCTTCACGATGATCATGGCTCCAGTGGTGTCGCGGTCCAGGCGATGGATGATTCCCGGCCGGACTTTGTCCTCGGACTCCGGCAGTGTGTCGCAGTAGTAAATGAGAGCGTTCACCAGTGTGCCCGTCATGTTTCCCTTCGCCGGGTGCACGATGATGTCAGCCGGCTTGTTGATGATCAGCACGTGATCGTCTTCATGGATGATGTCGATGGGGATATTCTCGGGCGTGAGGGTGGGCCGGGCGAACACCCCGAGTTCGATGTGGATCTGGTCGTCGCGGCGGATTTCATAGTGCGGCTTCACGCTCTTGCCGTTGATCGTGACCTTTCCCTCGCGGATCAATGATGTGAGGTACGAGCGGGAATAGTTGCCGAATTTCGCGGCGAGGTAACAGTCGAGCCGCCGGCCGGGCATGGACTTCCTGGCCCGGTAATCATAGAGGGCAACTCGCTCAATCTCGCGCCCGGAGGGATTTTTCATGCCGTGTGGTCCGAGGACACGCAGCGTCGGACAAAGCCTTCTCGTCCCACAGGAGGGAACGGCCCCGTCCTGAAGGACGGGGCCGAGGTCCGCCAGTTTACGTGCGCCGCGTCACTACTTGAGTGCGAGGAGCCGCTTCGCCTCGTCAACGGCGCTGGCCGCATCGGGAGCATACCCGTCGGCACCGATCTCGTCGGCGTACTTCTGAGTCACCGGTGCGCCGCCGATCATGACCTTGACGTCCTTGACGCCCGCCGCCTTGAGCCCCTCGACGACCTTCGCCATCTGGGGCATTGTGGTCGTCAGCAGGGCGGAAAGACAGATCACCTGTGTGCCGCTCTTTGCGCTCTCCACGAACTTCTCGATCGCCACGTCCACGCCCAGGTCCTGAACCTCGAAGCCTGCGCCCCGCAGCATCATGCTCACCAGGTTCTTGCCGATGTCGTGCAGGTCGCCCTTCACAGTGCCGATGGCCGCCTTGGCGACGCTCTTCACCCCGGCCGCGGTGAGCCTCGGCTGCAGGACTTCCATCCCGTAGTGCATGGCCCGCGCCGCGATCAGGACTTCAGGGACGTAGAACTCGTTGTTCTTGAAGCGCCGCCCCACCTCGTTCATCCCGGCGATCAGGCCCTTGTCCAGAACGTCCTTGGGCTCGGCGCCCGCGTCCAGCGCCTGCTGAACGAGCATCTTCACATCGTTCGCCTTCCCGGCGATCAGCTTGTCCGCGATCGTCTTCAAATCCGCAGCCATCTAACGGCCTCCATAACTAAAGTGCAGGTCACCCACAGGACCACGATCAATCCAACAGCTTCCGTCGCATCTGCGTCTGGCGGTACCTTGCCAGCAATACCCAGGTTGTCTCGGCGCCCTTTCTGAGCTCAATCCTTCTGTACCTCTCGCGCGCGTCTTCGGGCTTGTTCATCAGCTCGAGACACCGCCCAGCATACCAATTCGCCTCGTCTCCGATCAAGAGGCCGGTTTCGGAAATCCGCGCCGCCGCGTCGAAAAGCTTGTACGCCTCCTCGTGCTGCCCCAGGTTCATCTTGGCCTTTGCAAGCGCAAGAGAGGCCAAGCCCCTCTCGTGTCCGTTCCTGGCGGCCTGAAGCGCCCGGGAGAAGGCTTCTGCCGCCCTCTCCGTGTCGCCCTGCTCTCCTCGCTCCCAGTAGCCGATACCCAGCCGCATCTGCAGGCGCACGTCAGTGTATCTCTCTGCGGCCTTGGCCATTTCGTCAATCGTCTGAGCCCTGTCGATGGCCGCGCGGCGTGACTCGATCTTGGACTCGTGCACGATCGCAATGACCCCGACAGCGATCAGCATACAGACCGCCAGTGTCACGGTCAGGTTGAACAGCCGACGCCGGGTCGTGGCCTTCTGCCACAATCCGCGCACGAACTGCAGGAAACGATCATCCTCGTGGAGCTTCTCTTTTTCGCGCTTCTTCATGCAACCTCGCTGCCAGCCCTTGCCACGAACTGCACACGTCGGCGGCGCAACAAAAGCAGGTTCCCGCTCTCGGTGTCCCTGCATTCGCCGTCCATCGGGTACGCCCGAGAGGATTCGAACCTCTGGCCTGCGGTTTAGGAAACCGCCGCTCTATCCTGCTGAGCTACGGGCGCCTATTCCGTATCATACTTCACCAGCGTGAACACGTCCCGTCCATCCAGCTTCCCGCGCCCATTCAGGAAACTCAGCTCAATCACGCAGGCGCATCCGGCCACGACCCCGCCGAGCTTCTCGGCCAAGCGGCAGCACGCGGCCATTGTGCCGCCCGTCGCAAGCAGGTCGTCCACGACCAGCACCCTCTGGCCCTTCTTGACGGCGTCCACGTGCATCTCGATGGCGTCTTCGCCGTATTCGAGCGCGTACGTCTCCCGAACGGTCCTGTGCGGCAGTTTGCCCTGTTTTCGGACCGGTGCGAACCCGACGGACAGGCGGTCGGCCACAAGTGCCCCGAAAATGAACCCGCGGGCCTCAATCCCGGCCACCACGTCCACACACTTGTCCTTGTACCGCTCCGCAATCGCGTCTGCCACTTCGCTCATGACCGACGGGTCCGCCAGCAGAGTCGTAATATCGCGGAACACGATCCCCTTCTTGGGGAAGTCAGGGATACTCCGTATGATCGCCTTCAGGTCTCTCATGACCTCTTCTGTCCTCTGCACTTGGCGACTGATTCTAGAGGCGGCTGCAACTGATGTCAAGCCTAAACGCCGTTCCCAAACCCCGTTCCAGTCGTTTCCGGGCCGATGCAAAGTCACACCTCGCCCCGGTGCCGGTTCATGATGATGGCGTGCAGCCGTTTCGTGGCTTCCCGCTCGATCTGGCGCACCCGCTCGCGGGTCAGCCGCACCTTCCGCCCGATCTGGGCGAGGGTCATCGGCCGGTCGTCGTCGAGGCCGTAGCGCAGCCGCAGGATGCGGGCCTCGCGTGCGCTGATGGAATCGAGCAGGCGGCGGATCGTCTTGTGCTCCATCTCGGTGAACAGGTTGTCCTCAGGCTTCTGCACCCTTTCGTCCTCGATCAGTTCGTTCAGCGAACTCATCAGGTCCAGGCTTATCGGCTGCCCGGGCCGTGCCGACAGCCGGGCGATTCGCTTTACAAGGCGGTAGTTCTTGGTCTTCATGCCGGCCGTTTCGATGATCTCTTCGATCGCCGGCCGCCGTCCGAGCTCCGCACGGAGGCTCATCTCAGTGTTCTTCCACTGTGAGATCGCCTCGACCATGTACGCCGGAACACGGACCGTCTTCGACGTATTCGTGATCGCCCGGCGGATCGCCTGCTTGATCCACCAGTTGGCATACGTGCTGAAGCGGCAGTCCAGCGTGTAGTCGAATTTTTCGACGGCCCTGAGGAGCCCGATGTTGCCCTCCTCGATGAGGTCCATGAGCGGGAGGCCGCGGTTGACGTATTTCCGGGCGATGCTGACGACGAGCCGGAGGTTGGCGCTGATCATCCTCTCGCGCGCCTGTGTGTCGCCGGCGGCCATGCCGCGGGACAGTTCCTTCTCTTCGTCGGACGTGAGAAGCGGAGTTCGGCTGATGTCCCTGAGATACGCCTCCAGGGCGGGCTCTTTCGCAGCGATATCAGCACCTCCTCGCCGCACCGGTCTTCCCGGCCGGCGTCAGACCTGCGCATATCGGTCAATGGACCTTGCCGTCCCCCGAACCAGACGGGCCGTCAGGTCTCTCCGACGGGGTCCCGTCTCCGGCCGCCTTCGACAAGGCCGATTTGACTTTCTGGAGCTTCTCGATGAACTCGTCCAGTTGGTTGCCGTGCAGCCGGATTCCCTTCTTCGTAAACCCGGTGTACGTTGCAGAGGTCACGTGTTCCCGGACGTCCACGTACCGCTGGCCCTTGTATTCGGTCAGGCTGAACACGATCCTGGTCGACGCGTTCTTCGCCAGCGTGGCCACCTCAGTCAAGTCGCTCATTCCGGGGGCCTCCTTTGCAGTTCGTTCGCCGCCAGCACGCCCGGGGCGGATCGATCAGCAACCACTTTCATTTTATTCGCGCCGGCACACGAAGTCAAACGAGTAGCCGCCGCGTCTGTCCGCGATGCGCCGCACCGGCGTGGCGTCAGCTTGACAGTCGCGAGCGGTGCTCTATGATGTGGGCCGCAACATGGCCGCAAATGGAGAAATCATCCGTGCAGACGCTGAGTCTTGATGGTGACTGGAAATTTCGTGTGATGCCTGCTGGTTCGTCCGTCACGCCGGAACTCCTGTCGTCCGGGGAATGGCTGCCGGCCACGGTTCCGGGCGGCGTCCACACCGACCTCATGGCCGCCAGCCGAATTCCGGACCCGTTCCATCGGCTGAACAACAACGAGGCCGCCTGGGTTGCGGAAAAGGACTGGCTGTTCGTCCGGACGTTCGAGGCGGACTCGGCCCTGCTGCAGCACGACCGGGTGCAGCTTGTGTGCGAGGGGCTGGACACGTTCGCCACAGTTGTCCTCAACGGCCGTGAGATCGCGAGGACGAGAAACGCGTTTATCCTGCACACGTTCGATGTGAAAAGCATCCTGCGCGAGGGCTCGAACACGCTGGCGGTCGGGTTCGCGTCGTCGGACCGTGTCTGCCGCGAGCTGGAGAAGCAGCACGGCGTGCTCCCCGGCGGGCCGCGGGTCTACGCCCGCAAGCCGCAATACGCGACCGGCTGGGACTGGGGGCCCGTGCTGCCGAATTGCGGAATCTGGCGCAGCATCTCGCTCCGGGCGTTCAGCTCGGGACGAATCGCGAACGTCTGCGCACCGGCGGAGCTGCGCGAGGATGGAGACGGCACGGTCAGCCTCGTCGTCAACCTCGAGCGCACCACTGACGAGCCGCTGACCGTCGATGCGACGCTCTGCTATGAGACGCGGGACGTCGCGGCGGCCGAGATCCACAACGTCGGCGCGCGCGCCGAGACGATCCTTCGCGTGCAACGCCCCTTGCTGTGGTGGCCGGCAGGCTGCGGGGACCAGGACATGTATGACCTTTCTGTCCGAATCCGCAGGGGCGCCGAGGAACTGGATCGTTGCGACTTGCGGATCGCGTTCCGTACGCTCGAACTTGTGCGAGAACCCGACCCGCCCGGCGGCGGTCAGGAAGGGGAGTCGTTCATCTTCAAGGTCAACGGCCGGCGCATCTTCTGCAAGGGGGCGAACTGGATCCCCGCCGACTCGTTCCCGTGGCGGGTCACCCCGGAGAAATACCGCAAGCTGCTCGAGCTTGCGCTCGACGGGAACATGAACATGCTCCGCGTGTGGGGCGGCGGCTACTACGAGCCGGACGTGTTCTTCGACCTCTGCGATGAGATCGGCCTGCTGGTCTGGCAGGATTTCATGTTCGCCTGCGGCGACTATCCCGACCTCGACTGGTTCCAGAAGGATGTGGCTGAGGAAGCCGAGGCCTTCGTCACCCGAGTACGCAATCACCCCTGCCTGGCCCTCTACTGCGGCAACAACGAGAACCAGTGGGGCCACGAGGCGTGCGGCTGGCCGAAGAAACTGGGCGCGGCCAGGATATACGACGACATCCTGCCGTCTGTCTGCGGCCGGCTCGATCCCGGCCGCCCCTGGTGGCCGGGGAGCCCGTTCGGCGGGCCGACGGCGAATTCGGAGACGCACGGGGACTGCCATAACTGGTCTGTCTGGCACGGCAGCATCGACTACCGCGACTATCGCAAGAACCGCGCGCGGTTCATCAGCGAGTTCGGGTTCCAGGGGTTCCCCACGATGGAGACGGTCCGCGACTTCGCCGAGCCAGGCGACCTGTCGATGGACAGCGAGGTGATGAACTTCCACCAGCGGTGCCCGAACGGAAGCGAAAAGCTGCTCGGCGCGATGAAGCTCTTCATGCCAGAGCCGGAGAACTTCGAACGGACGGTGCTGTTCTCCCAGATCGTGCAGGCCGAGGCGTTGCAGACCGCGATCGAGCATTGGCGG
Organism: uncultured Planctomycetota bacterium; assembly: GCA_964466285.1. GTDB lineage: Bacteria > Planctomycetota > PUPC01 > PUPC01 > PUPC01 > CAYXNI01. Next base: position 7,038 of record CAYXNI010000091.1, read on the forward strand.
CGGCTCAAGTGGCACACGTCGGGTACGCTCATCTGGCAGTTCAACGACTGCTGGCCGGTCATCAGTTGGTCGACCGTCGACTATCACCTCCGGTCGAAGCCGGCGCACTACTACGTCCGGCGCGCCTATGCGCCCGTCCTGGTCACCGCACATGTGGAGGGCGACGAGGTTATCGTGACGGGGATCAATGACACGGAGCGGGCGATCTCAGGCACGCTGGATGTCGAGCTGTTCGACATTCGGGGGGAGGCCGAACTGCTCCACACAGACGCGGCCCTGATCCCCGAAGACGCCGCCGAAGTCCTGTGCACAATCCCTATCGGCCGCATCCCGCATCTGGACAAGCGGCGTCACTTTGTCTGGGTCACGTTTTACAGCAGCATCTACGACTCGAGCGCGACGTGCTTCTTTGCGCCGAACCGGGAGATCGAGCTGGTCAAGCCGGACATCATGGTTGAGGCGGAGACGGATCGGTTCGACGGCGAGGTGAAGCTCAGCCTGACGGCGCCCGTCTTTGTGAAGGGCGTGTGGCTGTCGCTGCCGGGCCAGGACGTGCGGTTCAGTGACAACGCGTTCGACCTGATCCCATACGTCAGCCACGAGGTCACGGTGACTGTCGGCGAGGGAGTGAGCCGCGACGGCATCAAGGACGCGCTCAGGATTCAGCACTGCAACCGGTCACTTGGCTGAAGTGTTATTATTTTAGATCCATTTCGGGGATTTTGCGTCTAACTGGTTGGACGAAGCGGCTCACGGGAGAGGAACGTGGTCGATAGCGACAGCGCGGGTAACCCATCGGGGGTGCCGCAGGATACCTTCTCCGGTGAAGCGGATAAGCTGCGCGTCGCGCTGAACGAAGCTTCCACGTGCCTCCGGAGATATTTGTTCGGAATGTGCGGCGACTGGCACGAGGCCGAGGATCTGGCCCAGGAAGCGATGATGAAGGCGTGGCAGGCGCGTGGGGGATTTGACGGGCGGGCGGATGTCAAGACGTGGATATTCAGCATCGCAAGGAACCACTGGCTGGACCGCCTGCGGCGCAGGCGCAGCCGATCGGCCGAAGAGGTCAGTGCGGATATGGATCTCATGATATCCAAGGCGGCCGACCCACAGCGAACGGCGGATTGCCGCCGCCTTTCCTCG
>CAYXNI010000092.1:0-8127 GCA_964466285.1 uncultured Planctomycetota bacterium
ATGTACCTGCTTTTAACGGCCACACCCTTCGGGGGACGCAATGCTTAACTCCGCACAAGAGAATCCGGACAATCACCGTTTCCCGGATTCCTTTCCCGGCTCGTCATGGGCCTCAGCAGCCCGGTCCGGATGCCACAAGGATTATACCGCGCGATGTGGATACGGAAAGCAGAATCCACAGGGCGTGCAGGTCGGCGCCGTCCGCTCATAGGAACAACACTGAGCGTCCTGAGCATCGCTCGCCGGGTGGCCATAGCAGACGACTCGGCAGACGAATCGGCCGTTCAGATATGTCACGTTTGCGAGCCGCACGTACTTGGCCTCCCCGCTGGTTCTACTCGGCCGGGGGCAGGGATTCGAGGAGCCTCTTGGCTTCCGCCGCCTGGGGGATGCCGGGATATTTCTTAATGAGCGCCTCGAGGACGGCCCGCGCGATGTTGACTTCCTTCCTCTGAATTCGGCTCTTGGCCTCGGCCAGCATTTGCGCCGCCTCCCTGGCTTTGCTCTTCTCGGTTGCCACCTTGTGCTCGGCCTTGACCACGGCCAACTGCTTGCCGAGCCGCTCGCAGCGTTCGTCGCCTTTCAGCTGTTCCATCAACGACTCGATGGCGTTCTCGGCCGCGGTGAAGGCGTTCTCAACGGCGGCGAGATCGCCGTCGGCGCCAGACTGCCTGGCGGCCGCGGCCAGTTCCCCGATTCTGTTCATGCGACGGTCGATGTCGGCCTTGAGCTTTTTCAGGTGGTCATCCGCCTGTGCCGTCTCCGCCCGGTACAGATAGTACTTGCCCATGAACTCCTGGTACAGACGGATGGCCTTCCCGAGTTCGCCGCTGTCCTCCGCCTTGATGGCCCGCTGGAGGTCGGCGGCGACGAGCTCGCCCTTCTCCGTGCTCCAGGTTAGCGACAAGGCAGCCTTGCCGCCCTGTGACGCCGGCGGGAACTCAAGGCGCCATGTAAGCGGCTCGTCCGCCTCGCCGCCGGTGACGGTGAGGCTCGCGGGCACGCCCAGCTTGAAGAAAATGCGCTTGGGCGCGGTGAAGAACGTGATCGCGGCGACGTCGGTCTTGGTCTGGAACGGGGCCTTTTCCAGCGTGCTTGCGCCCCGCGAGGTCGTCAACATCACGCCGTCGGCGCCGGTCGTGCGGTCCGACAGGAACTCCAGCGCGACGACCGGGCCTGGCGCTCCCGCCAGGTTCAGGTCATAATGAACTGTGATCTCCTCTCCATCGGTCGAAGCGACCTCTACGAATGGCAGCTTGCCGTCGAGCCCGAGCTGGCCGACGCACCTGATCATTTTCGGCTCGACAGTGGGCGAGCTCTTCTCGAGCGTCGCGAGCGACTGGTTGTTGAGCCGCCCGCCGGCGGTGACGACCAGGCGGCCGCGGCCCAGCAGCGGCCGGTTGTCGGCATGGACCGTCCATTCACCGCGTGGAGCGGCTTCGAGGCGGATTCGCCCCGCGGACATTGCGTACGGTCTGGGCGGTTTTGCTGCCTCTCTCAGATAGAACCCGTCGAACTTTGCCGAGCCCTGGCCGATCAGGGCGCACCCGAAGCGCGCGCTCGACGCCCAACTCGGCGGGGCAAGCGTCTCGCTCACCTGGCGCCACTTCATTGCGTCGTCCGTGCGTACGCCCAGTTGCACCGGCTGAAGCCACGTGATGTCCTTGTTCCGCCAGGCGACGCACAGGCACGCGGACGCGCCGCCCGTGTTCTTGATCAAGGCCGACAGCTCGTACGCCTTGCCCGGTGAGAGCTCGATCTCGTTCGACCAGCACACTGCGGACACATCAGCCCCTGCGGTGGCCGCGGAGAACAGCCGCAGAGCAAGCTCCCCGTCCGGTGTGTCGCCTTCCACGCTTGCCGTGCCCCTCGTTCGCATCCACCCGGGCAGGCTCGTTGCGTCGCCTTGCTCAAACGAGGGGTTCTCCTTGAACAGGTTGTCCTGGTAGACCGCCACGGTGCTCTCGCGGGTTGGCGGCGTCAAGAGGACCTCGATGACATACAGCGCCAGCTTGAGCAGAAGGGCGGCGGCCAGCACCGCTCCCACGAGCTTCATGAGCAGCCTGACGCGCGGTGAGAACGCAGCCATCCACTTGGCGAGGTGCGAGCCCTTCGGCTCCGTTCCCGCCGCTCCCTGGACTGCGGCGGTTCCCGGTCCCTCCGCGGCCGCGGCAGCCCAGGGAGCGCCCGCCTCGAACTCGAGGACCGCCGAGCCGATCGCGATCTGGTCCCCGTTGTCCAAGGCCCGCTCGGTGACGTGAACGTTGTTGACACGGACGCCGTTGCGGCTTTTCTTGTCGATGATCCGGGCCGTGTTGCCCTCGATGACCAGTTCCGCGTGATGGTTCGACACCGAGTGCTCTTGCAGGCGGATGTCGTTGTCTGCATGCCGCCCGATCAGGGTGACGGCCTTCGTGATCCTGAAGGTCTCGCCGTCCCGGGGTCCGCCCTTGACGCGGAGCAGCATTCCTGCCTGCGCCGCTTGATCCGGCGGCGCCGAAGCCGATTCGTCCACGTAGGAGATTCGGGTTTCTCCGATACGAATCACGCAGCCGTTCCTGAGCTCCTCCCGCTCCGCGATCCGGCGGCCGTCCACTTGGGTGCCGTTGCTGCTCTCCAAGTCGATCACGTACCACTTGCCGTTTTCACACTCGAAGCGGCAGTGCTCACGGGAGGCCTGCTGGTCGGCCAGCCGGAGGACGGTGGTGTGCCCGCGCCCGCAGGTCACGGCTTCGGCGCCCAACGGATGCTCCTGGCGCGTCTCCTGGTAGTGAATGACCAGTTTTGGCATAGGCACCCGTTCCTGTGCAGTCGGCTTGCGGAACTCCGAATCCCATTATAGCTGTGCCCGACAGGCGCGGCAAGCCGGGACGAACAATGCAAAATGACGAATGACGAATCAAACTGCGAATGCCCGAATGACGAATGAAGAGGGGTGTGCGAATCGCGGACAGCGTACAGTCGACAATGGACAGTGTACTGGACACGTGCGCTTCAGCCGCGTTCGCGGATGATCTCGCGTTCGTTCTGCGGGCCGATGAACGGCCGGATCGCCGTGATGAAGCGGTGGCAGTCGTTCCGGTACCCCGCGGTGGGCTCCAGCCCGTCCACACGGCCGCACCAGTAGGCGTTGAAGCCCATCATGAAAAGCTCGCGGACGTACTTGCAGGCCATCGAGGCCAGCGCCGCCGGCAAGTGGCGCCGGTCGGCCTTCTCCGCGAACGTGAACCGCAGGACCCGGCCGCGCAGCCTGACCTCGTACGACGACGACTGCGGCGACTCGCCGAGCGGGCAGACGGGCGCACCGAAGAAATTGTTTGCCAGCAGGCCGGCGTAGTAGTGCCGCCCGCCGTGCTTGTCGATGATGAAGTGCAGGTCGCCCGGATGTTGCGCCATCGCGCGCTCGATGAGCATCACGTTCTGCTGGAAGAGCAGGACCGACTTGTTCCGGTGCCGGTCCATCAGCTCGTTGAACGGGCCAGGGTTGACGACCTCGGCGGCCAGACCCAGGAATGGGGCGTCGGCCTGGCCGGCCGCGCAGACCGCGGCCGCCGCCTCGACCTGCTCCGCCGTGTTGAGGGCCGGCAAGGCGATGTCGCGCCACCAACTCTCGCTGGACAGCGCCGCTGTCTCCGTGCACAGGTCTCCGAGCAGAGCGCGGAACGTGCCATGCACCTTTCCTCTCACGGCCAGGAACGCCAGGATGGTGCGTTCGAGCTCGCACAAGCCCCGTCCGCCGTCGTAGACGATCTTGCTGTCGGCCACGAACAGGTGGGCCTTGTTGCCGCGTTTCGTGCAGCGGACGGACTTGTGCAGGAGCTTCCACAGGTCCGCCTGCGGGTCGTCGCCCGGCACGTCAAACGCGGCGGACGCAACCACGAGCGGCCCGAGCATCGGGCCGTACCCGGCTTCGTCGATCCCGATGACAATCGGCACGATGCCCTCCGACCTTCAGAACAACACTCCCTGCCTGGGCCTGGGCGCGATGTCCGGCAGCGTCGCGGCACGGACAATCCGCCGCAGGGCAGCCAGACTCTCGACCGGCAGCCCGCCTGCGCGGATCGCCTGCCTGTTGCCGGGCGCGGCAGACGGCGGCCGGCGATACTTGATCACATAGACCGGCCGGCCCAGCTTGCGGGCGCGCCTGAACGTGATCATTGTACCGCCTTCGACGTCCGCTTCAACCACTAGCAGCGCCCGGCCGAGCGCCGCGATGATGCGGTCGCGCGCGACGGCGTGGCGCCGTGCCCACGCATCGTCCGGCGGGCACTCGGAGACGAGCACCATGTTCCGGCCCAACTCGCCGCGGAACGGCTCGAACTCCGGCCGGAGCGCGAACGTCCGGATTCCCGTCGGCAGGCAGAGGACCGTCCGGCCGCCCGCGGCCAACGCACCGGTGTGAGCGGCGGTGTCGACCCCGGGCGCATAACCGCTGACGACCGTCCAGCCGGCGCGGGCCAGCTCGCGCCCGGCGGTGCGGGCGATATCGACGCCCCGCGCAGACGGCTCGGTCACGCCGGCCACCGAGAACGTCCGTTCGTCCGGCCCCGGCAGTTCGCCTAGCGCGTACAGGACCGGGGGCGGATCCCTCAGGTCGAGGAGGCTGCGCGGGTAACTCGCATCTTCGAGCGTCACCACCGCGAAGCCATCGTCCGTAAGACGGCTGACGGCCTCCTCGGCGGCGCGGATGGCGCGTTCGGGGTGCAGCAGCGCGGCAATCGTTTCGCGCCGCAGGCCGGATACCCTCGCCAGCTCAGCGTGCGGCGCGGCGAACACGTTCCTCACGTCGCCGAACCGCTCCCACAGTGCGCGGCACGTCACCGGCCCGACGCCCGGAGTGCTGTAAAGAGCGATCCAGTACGCTTCGTTCGGCATGTCGTCCCCGCCTCCGCAAAGTGTCGTAGGAACTCCAACAAAACGGTGGGGCGGACATTCCTGTCCGCCGTCGGGCAGGCAGGAATGCCTGCCCCACCAGGGTTATGTTAGAGCCACTTATGCGGAATTGTATTCGGAAACGCCGCGGCAGGGAAGAAGAATCGCCGCCACGGAGATGCCTCGAAGCCGGCTCCCTTCAGACAGCTTGCATGCGTTCGTGGTGCGCGGTATCATGCCGGCGCACACAGGAGTCCGTGTCATGCGTCCGACGTTCCTCACCCTGACCGTCCTCGCTGCCGTGTTGACTCCCGTGAACGCGTCAGGCCTGCCGGCGGCCACGCGGGCGTATCGGGTCGTCCGGACGTTCGTACCGGGAAAAGGCATGCCGAATCCGTTCCGCCGGTCGGACGTCCTTGCGGTCGACTTCCTCACCACCGGATTCGCGCGGCCGGACGGCTCCGACATTTGCGTGTTTGCGGGAAAAGACGGCCGGCCCGTCGACTTCAAGGTGATGATGATAGGCCCGGGCGATCGCGCCCGCGTCGCGATCCGCATGGTTCCCGAAGAGACCGAGTACTACGTCTGCTACGGCGGCCCGGCTGCACCCCCGGGCAAGTGGGAGCCCGATGTCGGCCTCATTCTCGAAACGCGCAAGTTCAACGGAGGCAATCCCGGCAATCTCCCCGCCATGCAGGGAATCGTCGAAGCCAGCGGCCCGAGTTACGGCCGGTGGTTCGTCCCGCACGTCTTCCATGGATTCAACCTGTTCGGGCCCTCGGACAACTACGTGAGCGTCTACCACGGCTGGCTGCACGTGGCGAAGGCCGGCGAATACCGCTTCGCGACGACATCCAAGGACGCCTCGTTCTTTCTCGTGGACGGCAAGCTCGTGTCGAGCAAGCCGGGCTGGGGTCCAGGCCCGGCGAACGCGCGGCTCGCCGGACCGCCGGCCGACCTGGCCGAGGGCGTCCACGAGATCAACTACCACCACGTGGGCGGGCAGGGCGGCCAGTGGTGCGTCGCCGCGTGGCAGCCGCCGGGAGGCGAGTTTCAACTCATCCCGCCTGCCGCTTTTCCCGGCGTATTTGTCGGCAAGCAGACGGCATTACAGATCACCGGGCTGGACGCGCCCGTTGATCTCACCTGCGAACTCAGCGGCGGCGTCATCCACGAGAAGCAGCGCCTGTACTGCGCGTTCTTCAAGAATACGACGGCTGGGAAGCCCCGGCGCTACCGGCCGCTCTGGTCCTTCGGCGACGGCACGACGAGTGAAGAGCGCGATCCCGAGCACGTGTACTTCTCGCCCGGCGAGTACACGGTCACGCTGACTGTGAGCGGGCCGTCCGGCGTCTCGAAGATCTCGCAGAGGATCGTGGTCGCCGAGGAATGGGAGCCGCCGCGCCAGTGGCCCACCGACACGGCTCCACACTACTATGAAATCGTCAAGAAGTACGACTTCGCCGGCCTGTCCTCGCGCGACCTCGCCTCCGCGCTCGAGTTCTTCGCGTCCCTGGGCAAGGACGAAGAGATCATGAAAACCGCAGAGACGCTGGTTGCGCGCGATGATACGGCCGCGCGGAAGAACATGTACCGGGCGGCCGTCCTGCTCGGCGAACGGCTCCGCGACCTGAAGGGCCGGCCCGAAGAGGCTCTGGCCGTCTTCCGCAAAGCCCTCGATCAGGAAAGCGACGACGCCAACAAAGCGCGGCTCATGCGGCGAATCGGTGACACGCTTCTCTATCTTGAGCAGCCGGACGAAGCGCTCGCCCAGTACAACCTGATCCTCGACCGGTTCGCCAGGCTGGACGACAAGGTCGTGCGTCTGGCCCAGATATGCGTTGGCAACGCATGGCGGGCGAAGGGCGATTACGAACGGTCCGTCGCGGCGTATCAGAAGGCGGCGGCGATGCCGATCGGGGACGAGCGTCCTGCCGGGAATACCCGCCGCGGCTTCTTCGCTCACTCTATCGAGGACTACATCGCGCGAAAGGAGTTCGACCGGGCCCGGGACGCGCTCGACACGTGGTGCTGGGAGCAGCCGGCCGCCCTGATCGAGGGGCAGTGGTCGCTCCTGGCGGCGGGGCTCGCTCTCGCGAAGGGCGACAGACCGGCTGCCGTTCGCGAGGCCACGAACACCGCCGCCGCCAACCCGCGCGGCCCCTACGCCGACCAGCTGCTCCTGCTCGCCGGAACAGCCTGTCTCGAGTCGGGGCAGGCCGCCCAAGCCGTCAAGATCGCCTTCCGAGTCCGGGACGAATACCCCGAAAGCGGTCACCTGCGGGACGCGGCCCTGATCGAGTGCCGCGGCCTGCTTCTCGACAAGAAATACGAGGACGCGGCGAAGAAAGCCGTAGAAGCGTACGCACAATACGCCGGGCAAGACGGCGCGGCCAGGTTCCTGCTCGTCGCCGCCGATGCCGCACTCGGCCTTGGCGACAAGGACGACGCCGCTCAACTCCTCCGCACCATCATCAAAAGCCACCCCGACGCCGGCGAAGCCGCGGCGGCCCGCGAGAAACTGAAAACACTGGGCTCGAGCCCATAACTCGTATCAGGCGCAATGGCAGACTACTTGCTTGAAGCCCGGAACCAGATGGTGGACCGCCAGCTCGCGGCCCGCGGAATCCACGACCCCCGGCTGTTGGCCGCAATGCGTAAGGTCCCACGCCACCTGTTCTGCGACCCGCCCGGACATCCCGAAGCCTACGAGGACTACCCGCTGCCCATCGGATTCGGCCAGACGATTTCGCAGCCGTACATGGTCGCCGCGATGACCGAACGGCTGCGCCTCACGGGCACGGAGCGGGTGCTTGAGATCGGCACCGGCTCGGGCTACCAGACCGCCATCCTGGCCGAACTCGCTGCCGAGGTCTACTCCGTCGAGCGCATTCCGGAACTGGTGGACCGCGCCGGCGAGACGCTCGACGGCCAGGGCTGCGGCAACGTCCGCATCCGCGTCGGCGATGGCACGCTGGGCTGGCCGGAGCAGGCGCCCTTTGACCGGATTCTCGTCACCGCCGGCGCTCCTCGCGTTCCGCCGCCCCTCACGCAGCAACTGGCCGGCGGCGGCATCCTGGTCATTCCCGTCGGCGGCCGTTTCATGCAGGAGCTGACCGTCGTGACCCGCCGCGGTGACAAGCTCGACGAAGACACCGCCATGGGCTGCACGTTCGTCAAGCTCATCGGGGAAGAGGGCTGGGACGAAGTTTAGGACGAAGCGTGGGGCAGGGTCTGGCCGGTCCAGTTGCCGGG
>CAYXNI010000093.1:0-5529 GCA_964466285.1 uncultured Planctomycetota bacterium
TTCTTCAAGCAGCTCGTCAACACGCTGATCGTCGGCGGGCTCGGCGTCCTGGGCACCGTGCTCTCCAGTTCGCTCGCCGCCTACGCATTCGCCCGGCTCCGGTGGCCGGGCCGCGACTTCTTCTTCCTGCTCACGGTCACCACGATGATGGTCCCCTTCGCCGTCAAGCTCGTCCCGATGTACGGTCTCTTCCGCTGGCTCGGCTGGACGGACACCTTGAAGCCACTGTGGGCTCCCGCCTTCTTCGGCACCGGCTTCAGCATCTTCCTCCTCCGCCAGTTCTTCAAAGGCATCCCGCGCGACCTTACCGATGCCGCCCGCATCGACGGCTGCAGCGAGTTCGCCATCTACTGGCGCATCGTCCTGCCCCTCGCGAAGCCCGCACTCGCCGCCGTCGCCCTGTTCCATTTCCTCTACGTCTGGAACGACTTCTTCGCCCCGCTCGTCTTCCTGACCGACCCCGGCGACTTCACCCTCGCCCTCGGCCTCCACCAGTTTCAGAGCACCCACGGCGGCGGGACCCCCTGGCCCCTCATGATGGCCGCCGCCACGCTCGTCACACTGCCCGTGGTCGCCCTCTTCTTCTTCACACAGCGCCTCTTCGTTCGGGGCGTCACCATGACAGGCCTGAAAGGCTGAGCGCTCGCGGGCGGCGTGTGAGCGGCTCGCGCCGGAACGCACCCCGGAGCCACGTTCGCAGAAAAAAAAGATTGCATAATCACGAAAAGCATGGACAATATGGGAAGTTGCGGCCCGGCCGCAGCGCATGCCCACGTCAGCCAGAAGGAGCCTGGGGTGAACCCGGCGACCGACTGACCGGTCGAGGCGGTAGTGTTGAAAGAACGTGCGTTTAGGGTTCCGGCTGGCATTCACCGAAAAAGTTGTGTTCGGCAGAAGGCCAAGGAATCGGCAAGGTCACCCGAAGACCGGCGTGTTGCCGGCGCAAGAGGCGGCCTTTACAAGGAGGATGTCGGATGAATATCTATGTGGGGAATTTGTCTCGGGACGTTACCGAGGACGATCTGCGGGCCGCTTTTGAGGAGTATGGCCAGGTGTCTTCCGCCGCGGTGATCAAGGACAAGTTCAGCGGAGAGTCACGCGGCTTTGGATTCGTCGAAATGGCCGCGAAAGAGGAAGCGGAAAAAGCCATCGCCGAAATGAATGGCAAAGAACTGAAAGGCCGCGCCCTGAACGTGAACGAGGCCAGGCCGCGGACGGAGGACCACCGTAGTGGCGGCGGTGGCGGCGGCGGCGGACGGCGTTACGGCGGCGGCGGTGGCGGCGGACGCGGCGGCAGTGGCGGCGGCGGCGGCGGCAGGCGCTCCTGGTAAGCTGCCAGACGGAAATCCCTTGTGTTCCATGATGTCGCACGGGCCCATGCCAAACGGGCTCTTTTCGTCGGTTCGCAAAGTCGTCATCAAGAAAGGGAAAGAAATGAAGCGGTTGGCTCTGGTGTTGATGGCCGTATGCGGCCTGTGCCTGTCCTCCTGCAAGGCCATGTGTGCAGAGAGCGAGACCTCCGAACCGGGCAAGGCTGCCAGCGAGACGCCGGCGAAGATTGAGACGAAGCCCGGCCCGGAAAAACCTGCAGAAGAGTGGAAGACCCCGGCGGCCAAGTTGAGCTATGCGTTCGGAATGGAAATCGGCTCCGCCCTCAAAGGCCTGGAGACGGACGTCGATTTCGCCAGCTTCTCAAAGGGAGTGGAGGACGTGTTGAAGGGCAACAAGGCCCTGCTCACCGCCGAGGAGTCCGGCACCGTCAAGAGCGAATTCTTCGCCAAGCTGCAGGAAGAACGCCTGCGGAAAATGCAGGAGCTTGCCGAGAAGAACAAGAAGGCGAACGAAGAGTTCCTCGCGGCGAACAAGAAGAAGGAAGGCGTCAAGGCCACCGCGAGCGGTCTGCAGTACATCGTGGTGAAAGAAGGCTCGGGGGCGAACCCCAAGCTCACGGACGCCGTCAAAGTCCATTACACCGGCACGTTGGTTGACAACAAGGAGTTTGACAGCTCCCTCAAGCGCGGCGAGCCGGCCGTCTTCCCCGTCGAGGGCGTCATTCCCGGCTGGTCCGAGGCACTCCAGCTCATGAAGGTGGGCGGCAAGTACCGCATCTTCATACCTTCGGACCTCGCGTACGGCGAGCAAGGCGCCGGCGAGATGATCGGTCCGAACGCGGTGCTCATTTTCGAGGTGGAACTCCTGGGCATCGAGGAACAAGAGGCTGAGCCACCCAAGGAAGAGCCGCCAAGCCCCAAGCCGGACAAGCCCGAGGCCCCGCCCAAGGAAGAAGAAGCTCCGAAAGCGGACACGCCCGAGACCTCGCCCAAGAAGTGACACCTGACCGGACGACGGCTCACAACCGTCGGCCTGCCACGTTCGTTACGGCATGATAGGAACCTCCAAGGCGGCATGATGGCCCGCCTTGGGGGTTCCTTGTTTCGAGCCCTTCGTGCATTGGGGGAGCAGGGGCGAGCGTGAGAAAGGTGTTGCATGTTCCGCCGAACGGTGGACAATACCGTCGGACCGCAACCAAAGACTCCAGGTGAAACACGACGAGACGGGAGCTCCGGCTATGAAAAAGCTGAACGAGATTGTGGACGGCGTCAGGGATTACCCGGTCAAGCGAGTCGCCGTGGCGTCGGCCGCCGATCCGACCGTGGTCCAGGCGGTCAAGGCCGCGGCCGACGGCAACGTGGCCGATGCCGTGCTGGTCGGCGATGAACACAGAATCCGCGAGTACGCCGAACAGGCGGGCCTCGCGCTCGGACCGGACGACGTCATCCACGAGCCTCTGCCCGAGAAGGCCGCTCTCCGCGCCGCCGAACTCGTCAGCTCCGGCAAGGCGGATGTGCTGATGAAAGGGCTCATTCACACGGATGACTTCCTGCGGGCCGTCTTGGACAAGGACGTAGGTCTGCGGACGGGACACCGGATGAGCCACGTGTTCGCGTGCGAGATGCCGGCCTTCGACCGCCTTATCCTCGTGACGGATTCGGCGATGAACATCGCCCCCGACCTCGAGGCAAAGGCTGAGATCATCCTCAACGCCGTGTATTTCACGGAGGTGATCGGAGTCCGAGAGCCGCGCGTCGCCTGTCTCGCGGCCGTTGAGCTGCTCAACCCGAAGATGCAGGCGACCGTCGACGCCACCTGCCTGTCCAAGATGGCCGACCGGGGCCAGTTCACACCCGGCTGCATCGTGGACGGGCCGTTCGGCTTCGACAACGCCATCTGCCCTACGGCCGCACGGCACAAGGGGATCGGCGGGCCGGTGGCGGGCCTGGCCGACGTGCTCCTCGTCCCCGACATCGACTCTGGAAACATCCTCGTCAAGTCCTTCGTGTACGCGGCCGGCGCCAGTGTGGCCGGCGTCCTCGTCGGCGCCAAGGCACCCGTCGTGCTCACCTCCCGGGCCGACTCCGCCCAGAGCAAGTTCTACTCCATCGCCGCCGCCGTCCTCACCAGCGGCGTCCAGCGCGCCATCCGCCTCAAGATCGGAAAGGTGCACTACTAGCGGCCCGTGAGCCACGTCCCGCACCTTGTCCAGCCAGCCTTCTGTGCGCGACCGCTGACTCACACCCCGGCCTCCTGACGAGCGGCCCACATACCTACCATTCGGTATGCCTCGTCCCCTATTCATACCGTACGGTAATATCGAAGGCCAGCCCCAGAACCGACACAGACTGAGTGCCCGCCCACAACCTCCTGCCCCCCCTCCAGTTACGCGCTCCGGCATTTTCACGACACGCACGGCACGCGGTTTGCTTTTGCAAACACCAGTCGCTAACGCACAGATCGACCCTGTTCTGGAGGATTCTTATGAGAAGGATGTTTGGGCTGGCTGGCGTTCTGCTCCTGTGCATAACCCCGATGGCCGTCGCGGAAGACGCGGGCGAGGCAGCCAAGACACTGGCCACCGGCCTCGACACCGTTTGGGTGCTGCTGGCGGCATTCCTCGTCTTCTTCATGCAAGCCGGATTCGGAATGGTCGAGGCCGGATTCATCCGCGTGAAAAACACCTGCAACATACTGACGAAAAACTTCCTGGACTACTGCGTGGCCAGCATCACGTTCTTCCTGGTCGGCTACGCGCTGATGTTCGGCGATGGGAACGGATTCGTCGGCCTGAGCGGCTTCGCGATGAACGATGCACCGAATCCATCCGGCGTCCCGACGATGGCCTTTCTGTTGTTCCAGACCGCCTTCTGCGGGGCGGCGGCCACAATCGTCGCGGGCGGCATGGCGGAACGAATGAAGTTCTCCGCCTACCTGATCTACACGGTCGTCATCAGCGCGTTCGTCTATCCAGTCATCGGGCACTGGATCTGGAACTCGGGCGGATGGCTGGCGAAGTTGGGGTTCGCGGACTTCGCCGGATCAACGGTAGTCCATGCAGTCGGTGGCTCGGTCGCGTTCATCGGCGCAGCCATCATCGGGCCACGGATCGGCAAGTTCACACCCGATCGGCGGGTGAAGGCCATTGCGGGCCACTCGATCCCGCTGGCGGCTCTGGGCGTGTTCATATTGTGGTTTGGCTGGTTTGGGTTCAACCCGGGCTCGACCTTGGCCGTCGGTGACGGCGTGGCAATCAGCCGCGTGGCAGTGAACACCAACCTGGCCGCTTGCGCCGGAGCCATCGCCGCGATGCTCGCGGTCTGGGCCTTGTACGGCAAACCGGACCTGTCGATGACGATGAACGGGATTCTGGCCGGCCTTGTGGCGGTGACAGCCCCGTGCGCTTACATCTCGCCGGTTGCCTCGCTCCTGATCGGCGCCGTGGCTGGCGTAATCGTGGTGCTGGGGGTCCGCGTGGTCGACTCGCTCGGCGTAGACGATCCCGTCGGCGCAGTGGCCGTGCACGGGATGAACGGCCTGTGGGGCACGCTCTCGGTCGGGCTGTGGGGCCAGAAAGCGCTGGGCGTCGCGCGCGACGGACTCTTCAGCGGCGGCGGGTTCGGGCAACTGGGCATACAGGCGCTCGGCTGTCTGACGGCCAGCCTGTTTGCGATGGGCGCCATGGCCGTTGTCTTCCTGGCGGTCAAGAAGCTCATCGGACTGCGAGTCAACCGCGAAGAAGAGATCCGAGGGCTCGACATCGGCGAGCACGGAATGGAAGCGTACGCCGGATTTCAGACCTTCATAACACAGTGATAAGAGACGCCCATACCGGCTCTCGCACGGAGTTGCCGGCCAACACGTTCAGGAGAAGACACAGATGAAGCTGATTATTGCGTACATCCAGCCGGAGAAGTTGAACGACGTGAAGCAGTCGCTCTACGATGCAGAGGTCTACAAGGTCTCCGTCACCAATGCCCTTGGCTGTGGTCAACAACGAGGGTACAAGGAGTCATACCGCGGCGTGGAGTTCGAGGTGAACCTGCTCAAAAAGGTGCGTCTCGAAATCGCCGTCAACGAGGGCTTCGTCCAGCCGACCGTCGACGCCATCATCAAAGGCGCACGCACCGGCAACATCGGCGACGGCAAAATCTTCATCCTCGACCTCCCTCGCGTCATCCGCATCCGCACCGGCGA
>CAYXNI010000093.1:5629-8115 GCA_964466285.1 uncultured Planctomycetota bacterium
TGGACCCTGGACTGGAGCCAAGGACTTCGCCCGCACTCCGCCGCCTCGTTTGACGTTACAGCAGTTTGGGATATAATAAGATCCAATCGGCGCCAGCATCGGCATGTTGTTCGCCCTCTTGCCCGGCAGGCACCAGGAACGAAAGCATGGGTCGAACTTTGGCCGGGGCACACGGAGTCGAAGATTGTCTCGGGAACTCCTTGAAACACAGCGCATCCTTCGCGCGATGTCGCCCGCCCAGAAGTTGAGGGCGGCCGAGCGGCTCTACTGCTCGGCCAGGCAACTCAAAGCGGTCGCGTTGCGCTCACAACACCCGGGTTGGAGCGAGGAGACAATCCGCCGCGCCGTTCGCGAGGCTTTCCTGTATGCCCGAACCTAACCTCTTCATGTTGTTCACGCGGCCGCTGAACGCGCTTGGCGTACGCTACATGGTCAGCGGAAGCGTGGCAGTTATTATTTACGGTGAACCGCGCCTGACGCATGGCGTGGATCTGGTCGTCGCGCTCGATCGGGATCACATCGCCCGACTGCCCGAGGCGTTCCCGCCGGCCAGAATTCTACTGTCCCCCGCCGGAGGTCATCGCCGTGGAAGCGGCGCGAGAACAGCGCGGCCACTTCAACATCATTCACCACGAGACCGGCTTCAAGGCGGACTTCTATCTGAGCGGTCGTGACCCGCTGCACTCGTGGGGACTGGATCGGGCGCGGCGCCTCGAAGTGGAGGGCGAACCGCTCGTCGTTGCGCCCCCAGAATACGTCATCTTGCGCAAACTCGAATACTTCCGGGAGGGAGGCTCGGAGAAACACCTGCGGGACATTCGCTCCATGCTGGACACGTCCCCGGAGCTGATCCAGCTCACCGAACTCGAACAGCAGATCGCCCTGCGTGGTCTCCAGCAGGTCTGGAAGCAGGTTCAGGAAGGCGGCAAATGACATCAGCGGCAACCCCTGGGCCGCACGCCTCGCCAGGCCGGGATTCGGTCAGAACCCCCAACTCGCAACCCTAGCCCTTCGCCTTTGCAGCCGCGGCCTGCGCCTCCTTCGACTCCCTTTGAGCTTTCTCCCACCCGGCGATCTCTTTCAGCCGCTCGATGATATTGAGATGCTGCGTGCACGCCTCCTCGCACTGCCCGCACTCCGTGCAGTCCGCCGCCTCCGCCTTCCGCGACGCCAGCAGATACCAGTCGCGCTGGAAGCCGAGCATCTTCTGCATCTGCTCGTCCGACTTCCCGAACATCGCCTTCTCGTTGTAGTACTGCATGTACGACACGACCGGCACCTCCTGCGGGCAGTCCTTGCAGTATCCGCAGGCCGTGCACACCGCGTTCATGTTCCTTCCGATATGCTTCCGGATCTCGTCGAGGTCTCCCTTTGCGAGCGGCCGCGCTTCGTCTGCGATCCGGCACGCCGTGTCCACGTGCTCCCGGTCGGTGAACCCGACGAGCGCCACCGTGATCTCCGGGCGCCCGATGATGAAGCGCAGCGCCGCCTCCGTCGGCGTCTCGCCCGCCTGCGCCAGAGACGCCAGCTCCTTGTGGTGCGTCGGGATCGCCCCGCCGCCCAGCGGGTTCATCGCCGCCACGCCATAGCCCCCCTGCACCGCCGCCTCGACCCCGTCCCACCGGTACGGAAAGTTCAGGATGTTCACCCCCATCAGCACCCCGACGAACTTGCCCGAATTGAGAATCTGCCTGACCTCGCTGCCAGGCTGGTGCGACGTGAACGCGATGTGCTCGATCAACCCCTCCTCCCGGCACTTCGCCAGCCCGTCGTACATCCCGCCCCGCTTCACCGCCAACTCAAAATGCTCCATCTTCCGCAGGCACCACACGTGGAAGAAATGAATCTTCGGCACCTTCATCCGGTCGAGCGACTTCATCACCGCCTCGCGGGTCGCCTGCGCGGTCTCGTGCTGAGTCGGCATCGCCTTTGTCGACACATAGTACGGCCCGGGCATGTCCTTGAACGCCAGCCCGAAGATGTCCTCGCTCTTCCCGTAGCCGGGCGCGGTGTCGAAGTAATTGATCCCCTTGCTGCACGCGTACCGCACCAGGTCCGCGTTCTCCGCGTCAGGCCGGTTCTGATCGAACCGCATCCCGCCGAACCCCACGACCGACACCTTCTTCCCCGTCTTGCCGTACATCTTATAGCGCACCGCTTCACATCTCCATGTTGTTGCCGGCCGACAGTAACGTGGAAGATTATACCGGGAGCAGGTGAGAAGTCAAAAGCGGCCGGCCGCGAACGGAAGGGCGATTCACGGCGGATGGTTTTGCGTGGCCGCCGACGCGCCCCTGAGCGGCTCAACCGGCGGCGCAACTGTCCGGCCCGCCCAATATCCGCACGGGCAGTATGCCGCAGCGAAGGCCGCGTATCGTCGCGCCGGTGTTGTGAAACACCAGCCCGCCGTGCGCGTAGTTCGAAAACTTGAGGTGCGTATGACCGAAATAGATATCGGTGATCCCCTCGGGCAGACCGGCGGCCTT
>CAYXNI010000094.1:0-8105 GCA_964466285.1 uncultured Planctomycetota bacterium
GAGCGGACCCTCGAGCAGGTTGCCGAAATCCTCGGGAGCGACGAGACGCGCGTCCTCGACCGCGCGGCAAGGCTGCTTGACGAGAACCGCGAGCTCAAGGCGGAGGTGAAGAAGCTCAAGAAGCAGGGCGGCGGCCAGTCGGCCGATGAGGCCGTCGAGGGTGCGGTCGAGGTCGCCGGGGTCAAGTTGGTGGTGCGGAAGACGGACCTTAAGATGAACGACCTTCGCGAACTGTGCGACGTGCTGAAACGGAAGCTGGGGAGCGGCGTGGTGGTTCTTGGTTCGGACCATGGCGGGAAGCTGGCCCTGCTGGTCGGTGTGACGAAGGACCTGACGCCCCGGCTCGACGCGGGGAAGATGATAAAGGACATGGTGGCGGTGATCGGTGGGAGCGGGGGCGGGCGCCCGGACCTCGCGCAGGCGGGCGCCAAGGACGTCTCGAAGATCGACGACATGCTCGCCGCGGCGGCCGAGGTGGTGAAGAAGTACGCGGGGTAACACGCGGGCGTGTAAGGAAAGGGAAAAAGGGGAAAAGGGGGAAAGAGAGGTGAGGAGTCTGACAGGATCAACAGGATAGACAGGATTGAGGGCGGCGGGGTGGTAAAGAGGTGCCCGGAAGGGGGATAGGATGAGGCGCGGGGGGAGTTAAGTATGGTGTACCCCGAACTCCGTGATTGACGAAGATCAGGGATGACTTGCGTCCTACTTGGGGCGGGTTTTTCGAAATGGGCCGCGGGCTTACCCACAGCCACGGGCCTTTTTGATTTCTCTTTGGTGCCCTACGGCGTTCGAGAAGTCCAGAAACTGAAGAAGGTTCAACATGCGAAACAGTCTTGGGACAGGCAGTATCCGCAAGGTCTTGCCGAACAGTTTATCGCACACATGCTTTCTTCTGGCCCGGAACACAGAGCACTTGTCCAATGGTACTTGGCGCGACGGCTATCAGAACCGTATATTTTCTACGAGATGCACGCATGGCGACTACGGCGACACGTGCTTATGATCGACGAGAATCGGAGATTGCACAGACCTGGCGTCAAAGAGGCCCAGCAGTTCCTATGCCAATTGCAGCGATCATGCCGCCTTAGAGGCCTAATCACCACAAACTACGATCTGCTTGTTGAATACGCCTTGGGCTCGAACGGGTTTAACTACGGCGTACAAGGCGAAAGGTTGCTTGGCCGCGGCCCGTACCCCCTTGGAGCCTATAACAAAGGTCCGGTGACGCTCGATGGGGCGCTACCATTTGCCAAACTACACGGAAGCATTTCATGGGACGTAAGAGGTCGTTATACGGAAGGAAGACGAGGGATAACGGGCAATGCGTTGATAGTGGCGCCTACCCCAGAGAAAGTACCGCCAGTTGCCTTGGCTGATCAATGGGAATTGGCGGGAAGGATCTTGCGCCGTTCAGAGCGGCTGGTTGTGTTTGGTTTTGCGTTCAACCCATATGATGAAAGTGTGCTCACCTTGTTTCGGACAGAGGGGCAGAATCTAAGGAGGATTCTGCTGATAGATCCTGATCCGCCGAAAGCGCGCGTCGGCGCTATGTGGCCAAACGCTGAGATAGCGACCCTTATGCCACCCAAGTTCAGAGAAACGGCACCAATCCAGTTGTGGCTTCGGCTGTAGGGATATCTGTGATCAAGAGTTCCGAGAGTTCCCGGGACGCCTACTTATCTCGCTCCATTCCTGCGGCGCTTACCGGGCGCGAGCTGGTGAGCCTGTCAATCGGTCAGTGTGATGTTGTTGTCGGCGCACCATCCGCGGAGGGCTTCTTCCTCGCGCTTGTTTTCAAATTCGTACCAGGTTTCGAGAAGGCCTTTGGAGTCGAGCAGGTCCTTGAACCGGGCATAGGCGCCGCGCGATGAGAAGATGCCGACGACGCGGTCGAGCTGGTCGGGCAGGCGTTGGGCCGTGAATGCGAACACGAGTTGCTTGCCGAGGTTCAAATCGTTCTTGTGCGGGATTTCGAGGCAGTCGTGTGGGTCAAGGTCGTCAAGACCCGCCTCGGAGATTTCGTCGAGGTCGCCCATCTCGGAGTGATAGACGATTTCTCCCGTGCTCCTGCGCAGGATCGCGGTGTTTTCTCCGTAGTGTGATCCGCTCACAAAGAAGTACGCTCGCTGAATCTCGTCGAACGTGGGCATGGGGCATCCTTTCAGGCGGACTTATTCCGCGCGGCGACGGCGAACTGTGTGAAGTACCGGTCGAGGTCGTCGAGGGTGGTCGAGTAGGAGTTGGGGCCGAAGACGGTGTCGCAGAGGACCTCGCGGGCGCGGGCGATCTCTTTGAGCCGGCCTCGCCAACGGGGGTCGGCGAGCGTGAGGTCGAAGAGTTCGAGTGCGCGCTCGATGGCGCGCATGAACAGCTTGTCGTCTCGTCCCCGCCACCGGGCGGCGCGGCTGACTTCACTGCCGACGTTGCCGAGTTGCTCCATCAGCGTGAGTTGATACCACCGGTCGGAGGCGAGTTCGGAGTGGATCGTATCCATACGGGAACCAGTGTACGGAGCGGCCCGACTTCCCGCAAGCTTCTTGGTATGCAGTTCCGTATGCAGTTCGGGCCGCGAAGGATTGGCTTTCGGCGGCGGATTGTGTAGAATTGGCGACCGAGATGTCTTCACCCGCCCGAGTCTCGAGAGCGTGGCGGTCAGTTTCGCGAACCTGAACAAGATGGGGATGTGTTGAGGCTTTGAGATGAAGCGAGCATTCAGCGGGATTCAGCCGACGGGCGACCTGCACATCGGCAACTATCTTGGCGCGATCAGGAACTGGGTCGACATGCTCGACAAGTATGAATGCATTTTCTGCATCGTCGACCTGCACGCGCTCACGATCCGGTACGACACGGCGGTGATGGCAAGCCGGACGCTGGACGCGGTCGCGGTGAACATGGCGTGCGGCCTCGACCCGGCGAAATGCACGATCTTCATCCAGTCGCACGTCCCCGAGCATACCGAGCTGTGCTGGATTCTGGACACGGTCACGCCGATGGGCGAACTCAGCCGGATGACGCAGTTCAAGGAGCAGGCGGAGCGCGCACCCGAGAACGTGAACGTGGGCCTGTTCAACTATCCGGTCCTGATGGCGGCGGACATCCTGCTCTACAAGGCGGAGGTGGTCCCCGTGGGCGAGGACCAGGTTCAGCACCTTGAGTTCGCGCGCGAGGTCACGCGGAAGTTCAACGCGAGTTACGGGGCTGTGTTTCCGGAGCCGAAGGCGCTGCTCTCGAACGCCCCCCGCGTGATGGGACTGGACGGGGCCAACAAGATGAGCAAGAGTCTGGGGAACCACATTGCGATCATGGATCCGCCGGACGTGATCCGCCGGAAGCTGGCGGTCGCGGTGACGGACCCGGCCCGCGTGCGCCGCTCCGACCCCGGCGAGCCGACAAAGTGCAACATCTATTCGCTGCACAAGTTCTTCTCTGCGCCCGATCAGATCAAGTGGGTCGAGGCCGGGTGCCGCAGCGCGGGCATCGGGTGTCTCGACTGCAAGAAGGTCCTGGCGGACAATATCATCAGCGTACTCAGCCCGATCCAGGAGCGTTATGCCGTGCTCAAGGCCGATATGGGCCGGGTGAAGAGCGTCGTCGCCGAGGGCGCCGAGCGTGTCCGAGGCATTGCCTCGAGCGTGATGGCCGAGGTGAGAAGCGCGTTGGGCCTTTACATCGGATGAACAAACACCTTGCTCCGCGAAGCACGTTCCCGCGTACGCCGTAATTTCACGCTGTGTCTCATCCTGGTGGTCCTTGGGATGCTGGGCGCGTGGTGCGCGGGGTACGTCTGCCGCAGCCCTTTGCCGCGCTCGAAATCCCTGACGGAACTGGTTGCTTTCGAGACCGTTTTCCTGGGGCGGTGCCCGAACCCGCGGGACGTGTGGGAGCGCGTCAGCGCCGGGCCGGGCTACCGGAAATACGCGAACAGCGTGGAGGGGAGGGCGGTTCTCACTTCCAACGCGGTTGCACGAGCCGCTCGGTGGATTGATGACGGGGGCCATTTCCTGGGTTACCAGGTCGTCGACGTCTTCGACTTCATCGGCCCCGAGATAGTTGTTGCCGGTGCTCCGGTCCGCGAGGGCGTCGGCCTCCTTTGCATTACCCGCGTGAGCCCGGCCGCGAACATTCTGCTCGGGGCGTACTCCTCTTTTGCAGGCGGCGAGCGGCTGCCTGTCGCCTCGGGCGACTGGTGGATGATCGTGGACTCCGGGAACGGGCTGGCCTGGACCAAGGTGGGTGACATTCTGGCGGTGAGTGATGAGCCGGCGCTCCTCGGGCAGTTCGTGGCGAGTGCCCGCAGTCCCCGGCCGGACGTCAATCCGCTTGCGTCTGCGCTTTCTGGGGGCGAGGCGCCGGAAGTGGCGCTTCGCTTGCCCGGTGAGCCCGGCGCGACGGGCGCGCGCCCGAGTTGCGTGGTGTCGTTCAGGCTGGGGTCTGATGAGCGGTCCGCGTCCCTGTCCGCCGGAGGCGAGGCCCCATCAGCTTCGTTCAGAGACGTCCTGGCCAGTTGCGTGCCGGAGGACACGAGCGCGGGGGCTGTCCTGAAGCTGGACCTGGTTCGCGCGTGGCGGTTCGCGCTCGGCCTCTTGTCGGAGCCTGAGCGGGATACGCTGTGGCGCTTTGTTGAAGATCAACTGTATGCAGTGTTTGACGTGAATGACATGGAGAAGGAGTTGCTGCCGCGGTTCACCGGCGACGCGGCGGTCGTCGTGTCCCACCTGTCTGATCCGTGGATGACGCTGGCTTCCGGCCGTTCGCTTCCGACCGTCTCGCTCATCCTGCGGGTGCGTACCGACCGGGATTTCGAGAAGCGGCTGCAGTACGCGCTGGTTGAGTTCGCCGGGGTGTTTACCGAGTGGGACGCTCGCCTGGCGGTCCGCGTCGGCGAGGAGCAGGTCGAGGGCTACCGCATCACGGCGGTGCACGTTCGGCGAGGCAACACGGAGGCCGCGGCCGGGTATTTCGTCGTGGCGGACGAAAAGGCCCCGGGTTTTTCGTTGATCGTGGCCAGCACGTCAGTCTCGTGGCTGGCGCAGGCGATCCGGGCGCGCGAGGGAGCCGCACTGCGTCTGGGCACAGAGGCCTGGTTCCAGAAGCTCGCGCAGGACGTATCGCCCGCAAGCCCGATCCAGGTCTTCGTTCATTCGGGCCGGCTGGCGCAAAGCCTTTCCGACGCAAGTCCTCTCATCACGGCGTGGCTGAAGGCTCTGGGGCCGGTGTGTGCGGAAGGCTGGATCGACGACACGGACACCGTGCACCTGGACGTCAGGATTCCGGGAGGCGAGTAGGGCCAGGCCCGCGGGGAGTCACTTCTCGAGTTTCAGCCTGATCAGCAGCTTGACCGTCACGTCAGGGGCAGGGGGTTTCTCGGCCGCGTCTGGCGCCGGCTTGACCTCCTCCTGCTTTCCAGTTTCATTCTTCGGAGGAGGAGTCAGTGACAGGCCGAGGCGCGAGATCAACTCAGCCAGCTTGTCACGCGGCACGGTAACGGGGACCTCGTCCTTCGCGGGAGCCTGCTCCTTGTCTTCCGGCACCGAGCCGCGGATTTCGGCCAGGACCGCCTTGAGGCGTGCGAGGCCGGTGTCCCTGTCCTTGCACTCGTAGATGAACGTGGGCAGGGCGGGTGCGGCGCCGGGGGCGACAGCTCGGACGGCCGCCGGCGCGGAGGTGGAGGAGACTGCGTCCGACGCCGGCGCTTCCTGCTTCATGGACTCACCCTCACCGGCTTCTTTCTTCAGCCCCAGCTTCTCTCGGCCGGCCGAAGCCCGTTCCGCGGCAGTGGCCTTCGCAGCGCCAAGTACACCTCCGGCCTGCCCGCCCCGTCCGTCGGCCGGCGTCGCATGCTGCATCTCTGTGGTGGCTGGCGGGACCTCGGGCGCTGCCGGCCCCGGCCCTTTCTCCTCTCGCGGGGGTGGGGCAGCCGGTGCGGGCGCGACCGCCGGCGGTCCCTGTTCCTTCAGAAGACCGGCGGCTTCGTCGGCGACGGTCCGCCGCGCGGCTTCGGCTTCATGGTCTTTCACGGTGTCCCGCTCCTCACCAGGAGCAGTGAGCGAATCAGCTTGCTTTCGAGCCGCCGGAGAGGTGTCCCCGGCATCCTTGTCCGGCTTGACGCCTGGCGCTGCGCGGGCGGGGCTTTTGGGGGCCGTGCGCTCCAGCGACTCCCATGCCCCCAGCTTGATTACGAGGACCAGTGTCGCGGCGGCCGCGAGGGCGCCGCCGATCCTCGTCCAGCGCAGGACGACCGCGCGGCGCCGGAGGACAACCTGCTGCTGGAGTTGCGCCCGAACCTGATTCGCGAGGCCCGCGGGCGCGTGTGCCTTGGGCAGCGACTCCACCAGCGCCACCGTGCGCCTGATGGAATCGAGCTCGTTCCGGCACCCGGCACAGTCCGCCAGATGCCGCTCGACGGGGCCCTTCCAGGCGGCTGCAAGCTCGCCGTCGATGTATTCGCTCAAGAGAGTTTTGACCTGTTCGCAGTCCATGTCAAATCACCAATTACTGCGCCAGTAACCTTCCGAGCTTCAGTCTGAGCTCGAGCCTTGCGCGGTGGAGGCGCGACTTCACGGTCCCGACGGAGCAACCGAGCACGCCCCCGATGCTCGCGTAATTCAATCCTTCGACGTCACGCAGGACGACGACGCTGCGGTAGTTCTCATCGAGTTCAGCGAGCGCCTGCTCCACCTGGCGGCAGGTCTCGGCGCGCTCGAGCCCGTCATCAGGAGCGGCAGCGTGCCCCGGCGGGTCATACATCGCGTCGGCGTCTCTGCCGTCGAGAACGCTCATCTGGAGTTCGCGTTTGCGCGAGCCGGCGGCCTTTCGCCGCCGCAGGCTGATCGACTCGTTCATCGCGATTGAATAGAGCCAGGTCATAAAGCTGGAGCGGCCCTCAAATGCCCGGATTTTCCGGAACGCCCTGAGAAACACGTCCTGCGCCACGTCGCTCGCGTCCTCTCGGTTGGCGACCATGCGCAACGCCAAGTTGAAGATGGCGTCCTGGTAATGAGTGACGAGCATTCCGAACGCGCCGGCGTCGCCTTTTGCGCTTCGCCGGAGCAGTTCAGGTTCACTCGGGAGGGGGCTGATCATGTCGCCCTCGCCTCAGGGTTAGACGCCTGCCGCGCGGTTCGGTTCCACAAAATCCCTGGCTAATTGTTTAACGCGGCCGCTCTGCACGGGTTCGATTATAGTTCGGCGTGCGGAGGGGTGTCAACCGCGGGCGGGACGGCGCGCGCGACGCAGCGGCTACGGCACCAGCAGGATAGGGCACTGGGCTTCGTCGAGGATGAGACGGCGCGCGCGCGCGTTCAGGTCGCGCTTTATCATTGATGACGAGAAGCTCCCCATTACCAGCAAGTCGGGGTTCAGGAGGCGGACTTCGTTGGTGATGACGGCGTGGCCGGCCCCTTTCTTGAACACCGTCTGGACGGATACTCCCGCTTCCGCCGCCAGTTGCTCGACGTAGCTGAGATTGGTCTGTGCCGAGGCTTCGAGTTCCCGGCAGAACTCGGTCATCTCGGACTCTACGAGTACGCTGCTGGAGAGGAGGGACTTGAGGATGGTGGTGTCGACGACGGCGATGGCGACGATCTTTGCGCTGTGAGTGGCGGCGAAGCGGACGGCGTAGCGTGCGGCATGGATTCCGCTCTCGGTCCCGTCAACCACGACCACGATGCTGGCGAAGAGAGGCTTTGCGGCCATGTCGCTTATTCCTCGTCCTGGGCGGTTTTCTGCGCCGTGCGGCCCCGCAACTGGTTGCGGATGATCCGCATGATCACGAAGGACTCGCGGTCGCGCTCGTCGAGCGCACCGGTGATGTAAGCCAGTGTGTCACGGTAGTCGGGGATGAACATTTTGTCCAGGGCGTTCACGCGGCGCTGTGTCTTGCGTAGCTCGCGCGCGATGCGGAAAACGGCGTTTTGGGTCTGGGCCAGGCGGCTGACAGCCTCAAGCGCCTTCGAGAAGGCCCTCATGGCGTCATCGGACTTGATCGTGCCGCCGGCGAAGGCGAAGGTGGGCTGGACGGGCGCGTGCACGGCGCTGATTTCCGGCACGGAGATGCCCATGACCCGGTGCTCCGAGAGCGCGACGGCGGTCGTGATCGGCGA
>CAYXNI010000095.1:0-8091 GCA_964466285.1 uncultured Planctomycetota bacterium
TGTCTGAACGTGTTGCACCACATGTACGATCCCATTCACGCTATACGAAGAATGATGAGCATGGCCCGGCGCAAGATAGTGCTGGAAGTGGCCCTGCCCACTCTGGGCGAGATGACGGCGTCGCGGCTGAACCCACTGTTCCCGCTTATTGGCCGCAACATGCCCCTCCTCGTTTGCGGGTGCCGGGGCAACAACCAGCACGCCGCAGCGCGCACGTTCCTCTTCACGCGCCGGGCCCTCGAAACGATCTTCAATTACCATTCATGTCTCTACGAACCTATCAAGACGTATGATTCTCCGCTGAAACAACGCTTGATAGTTGAGGCCCGGAAACGGGTGATACGCCACCTGACCGTCATCGCCGGTCCGACCGGGTCCGGGAAAAGCACATTCCTTCGCCGCCTGAAATCCGACCCGGCCCTGCGCCGGTCGCTCGACCTGCCGGAAAAGGTGCCCTCGGTGGTCCCCGCGAGCAAGATCAACCGCAGGTTGGCCGCTGGCCCGCACGACCACGTGATCCTGCATTACGACATTCTGCGGCCATTTGGCCGGAGCCTGCGCTGCTATGAGCGCGACCCCGCGTGCGACCTAATCCGCCTTGCTGACAAGATATCATTCCTGACCATAGTAACGCCAACTCCTCGCCTTCGCGAACAACTCGCCACGCACAGGCTGGCGCGGTTGAGCGGACTCCGGGCGCGGTTAAGCAAGATGTTCGATCCCAAACTGGCAAAACGGCACCGCAAGTTGCTGGAACTCTACGCCACCCCGAGCTTCCTGGATGAGCGGTACAGGGAGTGGTTCGATTTCTGCGCAAAATTCCGGGAAAAGACAGCCGGTCACGTGCTCGTGGAGAACCAGGGCACGTATAGCTTCCACCACGTCGACCGGTGGGAGGAATTGCGCACGAGTCTGGGCTGACCGTTTGCGCAGCCAGCGATTTCTCACCGGCCCTGTACGCTGTCCGATTGGCGGCTCTGATGCGGATTCGGCGGTTCCGGGGACATACCCAACTGCCTGTCCAAGCCCGGCGGGCCGCCCTTCCGAATAATCCGCTCCCTCCCGCAACGGCGGGCAGGGGCGGTTATCCGCGTCCCCTTCGCCAGAACGGGCCGCGCCGCCGGGCGCCGTGCCCTCGCTCCTGCGGGCTCTCGGCCGGCGCCCGACGCACAAACACGTCCGCCGCGGTCTCGCGGTCGAGGGCCAGTTGTGACTCCCCCAGCTCGACCACGATGCTTGGCCAGCGCTGGTGCATCCGCAGGAAGGTGCCCGGAACGAGCCCGAACGACGACAGGCGGTTCAGGCGCTCGGCGGACGCGGTGTGTACGTAGGCGATTCTGCCGGATTCGCCCGGGTGCAGGTCGGACAGTCTCCGGATCACTGCCGAGACTTGCTGCTCTCCGTTCGAGCAGCATGCACCCCGCGGAATCGGCTTCCCGTGGGGACAGGCTCGCGGGTGGCCGAGGAGCGTGCAGATCGACTGCGTGACCTCACCCTGCAGGATGTGCTCGAACTGACAGGCGGCGGACTCCGTTGCTTTGTCGTTGACCCGCAGGACATCGTGGAGCAGGCGCTCGGCGAGGCGGTGGCGGCGGACCACCGATTCGGCCTGGGCGGCGCCGTGGTCCGACAGGGCCAGCCCGCCGGTGCTTTCCGTCACCAGCCCGCCTTCAACCGCCTGCCTCAGCGCCTCGGCCGAGACGCCCGACCTCTGCAGGACCTCGTCCTCGCTCGCCGGGCTCTTGTGCTCTTCGCGCAGGCAGAACAGCGCCTGGAGGACCTCGTCCATCTCGTCTGACGAACGCATCGCTCTCTCCTCTCAAAACGCCGGCCCGAGCTGCAGGCCCGTCGCCGCCAGCAGAACCCGCACGACAGTCCCGGCCAGCACCGCCATCACCAGGATCAACAGGTCCAGAAGCAGCGCCTTCCGCAGGCCCAGTTCCTTGATGCACACGAAGAAGTGCGCCAGGCACGGCACGAACAGCGTGATCACGATCAGCGCAACGAGCGCCTGGTTGGCGACAACGGTGCCCTGCTTGAACTGCTCGAACACGATCACCGTCCCGTAATCACGCCGCAGGAAGCCCATGATAAATCCGACGGCCGTCTCCACCGGCAGCCCCAGCAGCCCCGTCACCACCGGCCGCACCGCCTGCTCGACCAGCCCCAGAAGCCCGGTCTTGTCCGCTACGAACAGGCACACCGTCCCCAGCAGGAACAACGGCACGGCCTCGCGCATGAACCACTTCACCCGGTAATACGTTTTCGTCGCCACGTTGGAGAGCCGCGGCCAGCGGAGCGGCGGGACCTCGAGGAACAGGTCCGCCGCGTCGCCCGGCAAGACCTTCGCCGCCGCCCATCCTGCGGTGAAAAAGGCCGTGAGCAGGACGCCCACGTAGATCAGCACGCCCGTCGCGGAAATCCCTGACAGTATCGCCGTGATGACGCCCAGTTGTGCGCTGCACGGCACCGCGAGCGCGAGCAGCAGGATCGCGATGAGCCGCTGGCGGCGCGTTTCGAGGATCCGGGTCGTCATCGTTGCCATCGCACCGCACCCCAGCCCCAGCACCATCGGCAGCACCGCCTTGCCGCTCAGGCCCACCCGCTTGAACACCCGGTCGGCCAGCAGCGACAGCCTCGGCAGGTAGCCCGAATCCTCCATCAGCGAAAACGTCAGGAAGAACAGCGTCACGATCGGAAACACGATCGCAACCGCATACGTAAGCCCGGTCGACAGCAACCCCGCCTTGGAGCTGAACAGGAACTCGTAAAGAATGTTCCCCCGGCCGGCCACGTCCGCCAGTGCCCGGGAAGCCGGCCCATTGATCCACCCGCCGTATTGTCCCGTCTTCCCGTCGAACGTCCCGAACACGGTTCCTTGAACAAAGTCTACGCAGTCCCCCGCACCGAACACCCCCACGACCACGTACACCACCCACAACACAAAGACCAGCAGGAAAAACCCGCCCACCGGATGGCACGACAGCCGCGCCAGCGCCCCCGCCGCCGTGCCCTTGTGAACGTACTCCCGCCGCCACATCGAGCTGGAGTACAGGAGCAGGCTGAGCGCCGCGGCCCCGTGGGTGACGATGGCGCTCCCCGCGCCGCCCAGCGCGTCGAAACGCGGGCTGCCCGCCGCGACGATGTTGAACAGGAACGGAACCCACGCCCAGCCCGCCGGGACGCCGCCGCCGGGCATCGAGTAGAACACGAACGACGCCAGCCGCCATCCCACGAGATAGAAGAGGGCCGGTCCGAACACAAAAAAGAAAGACGTTCGCGAGAACCGCGTCCCCGTGTCCGCCTTCTTCACGCGGACCAACACCTTGTCCACCACCCGGTCCGCCTCGGCCGCACGCCGATGCTGGATGGCCGACGCGATCGACCGCGGCAGCTGGGCGGACAGCCGCTTCCGGATCGACCGCAGGGCCTCGGGAACCCCGGAGCCGCCGTCCGCGCCGTCTCTTCCGCCAGGTCCGGGGCGCCTGCCAGCAGCATCAGCGCGAGGCCCCGCTTTCCGCTCATCACGGTCGGCAGCAGAGCCGAGACCTTTTCCGCCGCATCCTCGATCAATTCTCCGTAGCGGACGCGGAAGGTCAGCGGTTGCGCCTCCTGAACAGACGACAAGAGCCGCGACATCCCCCGCCGCTCCGTCGCGACCGTCGGCACCACCTCGGCGCCGAGCATCATCCGGAGCTCTTCGAGGTCGATGTCGATTCCCCGGTCCTGCGCCTCGTCCCACATGTTGAGCGCCAGTACCATCGGGACCTCGAGCTCCGCCATCTGAGCGGTCAGGAGCAGCGCCCGCCTCAGGTTCTTCGCGTCCGCCACCTGGATGACGGTCTTTTCGCCGGGCGCCAGCACAACGTCCCGCGCCACCCGCTCGTCTTCCGAGTTCGGACTCAGCGAGTTCGCCCCCGGCGTGTCGATGACCTCGACCTCGCGCCCGCCTAGTTTTCCCTGGCCGCGCGCGAGTTCCACCGTCGTGCCCGGATAGTTCGATACCATCACGTAGCGGCCCGTGAGAAGGCCGAAGAACACGCTCTTTCCGACGTTCGGGTTGCCGACGAGCAGCACCTTGGGCAGCCCCCGGGTTCCGGTTTCGGCGTCCGCGAGGCAAGTTCTCATTGGTCTTGTGACCCCGGATCAGGGCTGTCCGGCGCTTCGCCACTCGCCGCGTCATCGCTCGACGTTCGTTCATGCGCTCCCTCGAGACACGCACCCACGCACGCCTCGCACTCTTCTCCCGAGCCTGAGCAGGTGCGCCGGAACCGGCCGATCAACGTGGTCCCGGCACGCGGACAGCTCTCGAGGAACTCGAGCAGCCGCATGAGATGAGCGAGCGAGTCCTCGCTCAGCGCGTGTTCCATCCCGCACGCGTCCTGTTCCGCGGTCTCGTCCGGCACGCTGAGGACCTCCGCCAGGAACCGCTTCAGCGCGTCGTGTCGGCGGATCATCCCGCGGGCGATCTTTGCGCCCGCCTCGGTCAGCGTGACGAACTGGTACGGTTCGTAGTTCACCAGTCCGTGCTCGGCCAGGTGGCGAAGCGCCCCGGTCACCGTCGGCATCTGGACCCCCATCACCTGCGCGATGTCGCTCACCCGCGCGACCCGGTTCTGGTCCACCAGATGGAAGATCGTCGCCAGATAGTCTTCCAGTTTCGAGGAAATCAACTGAATGTCAGACATCCAAGACACTCCGCAAAGAGCATGTGTTCGTCGCACCTAACAAGATACGCCATGCCTAACAACTTGTCAAGCGAAAAGACCGGGAATCGCTAACCACCAGACACATTGGGATGTTACGTTGATCGCGCCACCTGCAAGTACCAGGCGCTGGCGATCATTCCCTGCGGAGCTCCCCCGGCGGCTGCCGCTATCGTGCGGTTGCCGCACTGCGAAGCGCTTCGACGAACTGATGACAGTCGGCGTGGCGGTCGGCCGGGTCCTTCGCCATGGCCTTTGCGATCACGCCGGCCAGCCTCTTCGACACGTCCTTCCGCACCGTGTCCAGCGGCTTGGGCCGAACCGTGCAGATCGCCCTGACGAGTTCCGCCGGGTCGGCGGGGTCGAACGGCAGTTGCCCTGCCAGCATCGTATACGCGACGGCGGCCAACGAATAAATGTCCGCCGCCTTGCCCACCTTCTCCGGCGTGTAAAGACATTCCGGCGCCCAGCAGGCCACGACCTCCGCCGGATGCGCAGCCTTGATCAGGCCCGCGGCCGCCGCCTCTTCGATGCTCGCGCAAAAACCCAGCCCTATCAGCTTCGGAATCCACTCGTCGTTCAGGATGATGTTCGCCGGCCGGATGTCGCGGTGCACCACGCCTCGGCGGTGGGCCACGTCCACCGCTCCGCCGACCTCGCCCACGATCTGGACCGCGTCCAGCGGCGGAAACGGCTTGCCCGCGGCCACCCGGTGCTTAAGGTTCTCGCCGTCCACGTACTCGGCCGACACGAAGCACATCTTCTCTGACCGGCCGATATCGTACACACGGACCAGGTTCGGGTGCGAAATCTGCCCGCCGCGCTTCACCGCCGCCAGGAACTTCGCCGTCATCTCCGAGTCCAGGGCCTGTTCGCCCCCCAGCACCCGAAGCACGACCGCACGGGCCATCGAGAGTTGCTCCGCCTTGTAGGTCACCGACCACGGTCCCGTCCCAAGCTTCGCGTCGATCCGGTACCCGGCGATGGTCTTGCCGAGCAGCGGGTCGCTCTCCCGGCACTTGGGGCAGCACACCTGACCGCGCACGTTCGTCGCTGCGCCGGTCTTGACCTCCTTGGCGGCCACCGGTTGCCGGCACGACGAACACGCCGCGTCGCCCCGCCGCGGCGGACGCGCCGGAACCTCCTGCACGATCCAGTGCCGCGTGACCAGGCCCGGGAAGTCCATCGTCCCCGATGCCACCTTCCCCGCCTCCGCAGCGGGCGGTTGCCCCTCCGCGGAAATCGGCTCCAGCACCAGGACGCCTTCCTCCGCGGGCCGCGCGGCCGGCGGCTGAATCGCCTCTGCGAACTCGATCCGTTCCTCGCCCGCCGCCTTCCGCGGCCTCGCCGGCGGTGCTGGAGGATGAGGCGCCCCACCTTTCGGCTGCGGCGCGGCCTGCGCCGCAGCCGGAGCCGGCACCCGCCCCGCGAAAGCCGCCGGACCCCCCGCGTGGTACCTCAAACGCGCGTAACCCACCTGGATCAGATCCCCGTCATTGAGCGACACCGAAGCCACCCGCTTCCCGTTGACCCACGTCCCGTTCATGCTCCCCAGGTCCGTGATCACCGTCACGGCGCCTGAGGCCGACAGCTCGCAGTGGACCCGTGACATTTTCAGGTCTTTGATCCGCAGCGCGCTGCCCGTCCCACGGCCAATCGTAAACGGGCGACCCGCCGGGATGACCGCCACCACGTTTCCGCCTTGTTCCTGCGTCAGGTACGGCATAGCGTTATCATCCATAATTTCGCCAGCGAATCAAGCGCGATCCATCTGCGCAGGCACATTCGTCATTCGACACCCGTCATCTATCACCGTCGCACCTTTGCATTCCCCGGCCATTGTCCGTTTGTTATAATCTCCCGGCATGACACGGGTGAAACGGTTCGCCGACTTCTTCGGTCTCCGGCGCAGCATCATGGGCATGCTGGCCATGGTCATCCTCGTCGGCATGGGCGAGCGCATGGCCGAGCAGTACCTGCCCCGCTACCTCACGGTCCTCGGCGGCGGATGGCTGGCGGTCGGCCTGCTCGGCGGGTTCGACAACCTCCTCTCCGCCCTGTACTCGTTCCCAGGCGGCTATCTGGCCGACCGCATCGGCACCAAACGCTCCCTCCTCGTCTTCAACCTCATGGCCATGACCGGATACCTCGTCGTCATCTTCATCCCGGCGTGGCAGGCCGTCGTCTTCGGCTCCTTCCTGTTCATCTCCTGGACCGCCATCTCGCTGCCGTCGACCATGAAACTCGTCGCCGGCGTCCTGCCCAAGAACAAGCGGACGATGGGCGTCTCGATACAGTCGTTCACCCGCCGAATCCCAATGGCGCTCGGCCCCCTCATCGGCGGAACGTTCATCCGCTTCTGGGGCGTCGAAGCAGGTGTCAGGCGCGCCTTCATCGCCGCATTCATCATGGCCGTCGTCGCCACCGTCGCCCAGCAGTTCCTCATCGAGGACGACCGCCATCATGCCAGGAACAAGAACGCCCCGCCGGCCGAACACAACCCCTTTGTCATCTTCCGCCAGATGAGCCGCCCGCTCCGAAACCTGCTCGTCGCCGACATCCTCGTCCGCTACTGCGAGCAGATCCCCCAATACATCGTCATCCTGTGGTGCACTGGCTCCATTCTTTCGCCCATCTCGGACTTCCAGTTCGGCTGGTTGAAGGCCGTCGAGATGGCCACCGCGATGGCCATCTACATCCCCGTCGCCTACTTCGCCGACCGCTCGCACAAGAAGCCGTTCGTCCTCGCCACCTTCGCCTTCTTCACTGCGTTCCCGCTCGTCCTCCTCTTCTGCCAGTCGTTCTGGCCGCTCGTCCTTGCGTTTGTGGTACGCGGACTCAAAGAGTTCGGCGAGCCCACCCGGAAGGCCCTCATCATGGACCTGGCGCCCGAAGACCGCAAGGCCGGGATGTTCGGCCTTTACTACCTGCTTCGCGATTGTGTCGTGTCCATTGCCGCCTTCGGCGGAGCCTACCTCTTCTACCTCAGCCCCAAGCTCAACCTCCTGACCGCGGCCGCGTTCGGCGTCATTGGCACAATCTGGTTCGCCATTTTCGGACACGACCTCGCCCCCGCCCCCGCGTCAACACCCGAGACCGAAGAACCCGCCGCGTCGATATAGCCGACACCGTTTTCGCGTCCATCATCCCATCCGCATCCCGTGTTTATCAGTGTTTATCCGTGGTGAATCCCTTCCCTCCCGTCCATCGTCTATGGTCCACAGTCCATTGTCCATGGTCCATCTCGCCCATTGTCCCCTGTCCCTGGTCCCTGGTCCCTGGTTCACAGTCCATAGTCCATAGTCCAGAGTCCAGGGTCCAGAGTCCATCGTCCCCCACGGGCCGCCCCAATCATATTGTCAAAGAACGCACACCGGCTCGTCCC
>CAYXNI010000096.1:0-8053 GCA_964466285.1 uncultured Planctomycetota bacterium
AGTAGGAGAAGGTGCTAACATGCCCTGCACCATAGAAGCCGTGTCCCTCCACGGCCCAAGTCGACGAGATGCGAGGCACCGAGCCACATTGTCTTGCTGACTGCAGCCCGAGGCGATCATTCGGTAGTGACCCACCACTGAGCCGCAGGGGAGCCGGTTCCGCGCCGGTTCCTTTCGGATGCCCAAACGATTTTTCGCTGTTAACCTATTCGGTCTGTAAACCAGACGGGCGGAGAGTCCGAGAGGGTTTCCTTCGAGTCTCGATAGGAACCGCCACGGTTGCCTTCGTGTCCCACAGCGGCGATTTCGGCATAGAGAGTCGGGCGGGAGGAGCGAAAACGGGCGTAACCTTTTGACGGGTTGAAGATATAGAAAGAGCCGCGAGGCATTCGCTCTCGCGGCTCTCTGCTAACCTACAGACCGCTCGCAGTCGGTGAAAAAAGGTGTGGCTCCTCGGGTAGGACTCGAACCTACAACCTACCGGTTAACAGCCGGCCGCTCTACCGATTGAGCTACCGAGGAATCCGGACAGGTGGAATATACGCGAACGGGGCCGACTTGTCAACCCGAAACGAGGCACCCGAAACGAGGTGAACACGAGGTGAACACCGAAGAAAGACGCCGCGAACAATGACACCGAGGATGAACGGAACTTGGATGAACGGAACGTTGGGATGTGAGGGCGTCCGGGATAATGGCCGAACGAGGTGCATGCGACTAGCCGGGTCCGGCACGAGGCAGCGGTGGAAGGGCCTTCTCGAGCTCGACGGCAAAGGCGCTCAGGATGTCCTCGAGTGACTTGCCGAATCCTTTGACGAGGTCGGACGGGGCGCGCGAGGGGAGCGGAACGGCGGATGCGTAGGTCTTGTGGAAGATGACCTCGGCTGCCCCGCCGCTCTGGCGGAGGATGAAGAATTCGATTTCGAGGACCGCGACGGGGGCGCTCTTGTCGCGGTAGTCGCCGTAAAGGCGGAGGACGTTGGCTTCAAGGAGGTAGGCGGCCTGGATGCGGCTGGAGTCGTGGACGACGCTGGGGAAAACGCCGCTCGCGCTGAGCCAGGTGCGGACGGAGTCGGTAACGAGGTCGCCGGGGCGCGCGAGGAAGATGTTGTAGAAGTCGGTCTGGTAGGTGACGCCGGTGGTGCGGTAGACGAGCTGGGCGCCGTCGAATGGGGTGGAGACGCGGAAGGTGCGGACTTTGAGGACGCCGCCCAGGGACTGTGCTGCTTTTGTTTGGGGGCGGGCGAGGTCGATGACGTACTGCCGCTGGTTCGGGTAGGGGTCTTTGAGGCTGAGGCATCCGGCAAGTGCAGGGACGAGGGCGGCGAGTGCGAGGAGTGCGGAATGCCGGAGGCTGGTGTTCATTTGTCTGTCTCCACAGGTGGTGGCGGTCCGCCGAAGAAGAGGCGGGCGGGGTGTTTCTTTGCGGATTCGGAGAGTTCGAGGAGGTTGGCGGTGGCCTGGCGGAGGTTGAGGAGGATGTCGTCGATGTCGCCGCGCTGGGTTGAGACGAAGTCGTTGAGCTGCTGGAGAGTTTTATCAAACGTGGCGACGGCGGCGGGGAGGTTGGCGGCGTCGAGATCTTCTGTGGACTTTTGGGCGAGTTGCATGAGCTGGCGGTTGGTCTGCCTGGCCTCGGCGATGAGGCGGCCGATGTCTTCGCGGACGGTCTTGACTTGCGCGTCTTCGATGGCGCGGTTGAGAGAGCTGAAGGACTTGTTGAGGGTGTCGAGGGTGGTGGCGAAGTCTGCGCCGGGCGAGCCTGGTGGGGCCTGGGACTTGTCGAGCAGCCCGATGAGGGTCGTGTTGGTCTTGCGGAGGTCGGAGATGAGCGCGAGGAGTTGTTGACGGATTTCGGCGATCTGGGCTTCTTTCAACGCGCCGGTGAGCGACCGGGCGGCTGCGTCGAGGGAACTGGCGACTCCGACGAGGTCAACCCGGTCGAAGGAGTCGAGGGCCGCCTGGAAGGACCTGGCCATTGTGGCGAGCGTGCTGGGGGCGGAGGGGATGTAGATGTTTCTGGGGGTCCACGCGGGCTTCATCGGCGGGTATTTTTGGGGGTCGAAGTAGTCGGCTTCCATGTAGCAGACGCCGGTTATCCCCTGCTGGGCGACGCGGAAACGGAGGCCGTCGTTGACGAGTGCGTTGATCCTGTCGGGGATCAGGTCGTTGGGAACGGCGGGGAAGAGCGCGGGCTCGATGGCCATGACGACGATGACGTACTGGGTGTATTTGGAGGGACCGCCATCGACCTGGGAGACGTCGTATACCTTGGGGACGAAGGTGATTTGTTTCACCTGGCCGATTGGTACGCCACGTTCTTTGACGGCGGAACCGACGCTCAGGCCCTGGACGGATTCGTCGATGTAGGTTTCAAAGGTAAGTCGTTTGGGGCCGAGGACTCCGGAGCTGAGGACGATGAGGCCGGCGACGAGAACAAGGACGGTGACGAGGACAAAGATTCCGATTTTGAAGTAGTTGACGTTGATGCTCATGGCCGCAGTTCCTCCGACGGCGGTGGATTTGGCCGTCTCGACCGTGGTTGGTCCGTCTGATGAAAGAAGTCCCAGACTGCAGGGTTGTCGTTCCGGCGGCTGAGCTCTTCAGGGGTGCCGGCGGCGGCAACGGTCCTGGTGTCTTTGTCGAGCATGATGACTCGGTCGGCGACGCTGAAGACGGTGGTGAGTTCGTGGGTGACGATGACAAAGGTCATCTGGAGGCTGTGGGCGAGGTCGAGGATGAGTTGGTCGAAGCTGGCGAGCGTGACGGGGTCGAGGCCTGCGGCAGGTTCGTCCATGAAGAGGATGCGTGGGTCCATGGCGATGGCGCGGGCGATGGCGGCCCGCTTTTGCATGCCGCCGCTGATTTCGGCGGGCATGCGGTGGCGCGCGTCGCGGAGTCCGACCAGGTCGAGTTTCATGGTGGCGATGAGGTCGATGGCCTCACGCGGGAGGTCGGTGAACTCCTCGAGGCCGAGGCGGACGTTCTCAAGGAGGGTCATGGACCCGAAAAGCGCTCCCGTCTGGAAGGTGACGCCGAACTTGCGCAGGAGCCGGGTGCGTTCGGGTCCGGCGAGGCGGGTGACGTCGTCGCCGTCGATCACAACCCGCCCTGACACGGGCTGGAGCAGGCCGATCATGTGCTTGAGGAGAGTGGTCTTGCCGCAGCCGGAGCGTCCGACGACGAGGAAGGCCTCGCCGGGGTAAACTTCGAAGGAGACGTCGCGAAGAACCACGGCGTCGTCGAACGCGGCGGTGAGGTTTTCGACCTGGATGATCGGCTGTGACGTGGCCATGACGGTCAGATGCCCATGTAGTGATAGAGCACGGCGAAGACGCCTTCTGCGACAACGATGAGGACGATGCTGCTGACGACGGCGCGCGTCGTGGCGATGCCGACGGAGCTGGCGTCGGTGCCCGCCTGGAGCCCGCGCAGGCAGCTCACGCCTCCCACAAGGAGGCCGAAGATCAGTGTCTTAAAGAGCCCGGCCATCACGTCCTGGGGCGTGATGGAGTCCTTGACGTGCGCGGTGAATTCAACGAACGGGAAGCCCAGGATGAGGAGCACGACGGCGGTGCCGGCGAGGCCCGCGGCGTTGGACAGGATGGTCAGCAGCGGGGAGATGATGACGGAGGCCAGCACCTTGGGGACGACGAGAAAGGCCACCGGTTCGAGGCCCATGGTCTTGAGGGCGTCGATCTCGCTGTTGACTTTCATCGTGCCCAGCTCGGCGGCGAAGGCGGAGCCGCTGCGGCCCGCGAGAATGATGGCGGTGAGAACGGGGCCCAGCACGCGTGTCATGGCGATGGCTGAGAGGTCGGCCACGTAAATCTGCGCTCCGAAACGCTCGAGGGGCATGGCGGAGCTGAAGGTTATGATAAGACCGAAGAGGAAGCTGAGGAGAATGACGATGCCGACGGCGTTGGCCCCGGCGCGCTCGGCGGTGATGAAGATTTCCTTCCAGCGCATGCGGCGAGGCCGCCATAGGATCCGAACAAGTGCGGTGAAGAGTTCTCCGACAAAGGCGACCTGTGCGCCCATGTCCCGCCAGAGTTCAACAGTACCCCGGCCGATCTCCTCGATGACATTGGGGCCGTGGGGCTGGGGCGGGAGGGCGTCGAACGGGGCGGGGTCGTAGAGATCGAGAAGGCGGTGGAACTGTTCGCGCAGACCGATGATTTCGACGGTGAAGTTTTCACGGCGCCCGCGCAGCTTAAGCTGAAAGAGGAGCGCGAGGCCCGAGCCGTCGCAGTAGTCCACTTCGCCTGCTTCGACGAGGACCCGTGTGGGCCGGTGTTGGGTGACGTCCTGGATCAGGCTGTCCCACAGCGGACTGGTGGTGGTGGCGTCGAGGCGCCCGTGGAAGCGGAGCGACAGAGCGCCTTCCGGCCCCGGTTTGGCCTCGTATGTGAGTCCCGGCGTGCTGGTCTGCTTCTCCGCCATCAAGCCGCCCCGCATGGTGAACTTCGATTTATTGTACCGCATGGAAGGGCGTAGCGGAAGCCGCTGTTGGTTTGTTGGCCGGAATGTTCGCGGGAGCGCTCTTGGGGCAACTGTGCGTTGTACTGGAGGCCGCGACCGGATTCGAACCGGTGTGGACGGTTTTGCAGACCGTTGCCTCGCCTCTCGGCCACGCGGCCCGTTCATCCGTGATGATACCGGGCGGCTCTCGCCGTGTCAAGTTCGGAATGCGGATCAAGGCGAATCAAGGCGTGAGTTGACGCGATGCGCGGCGGTCACTACAATGATGCATGGAGCAGGCAGGCACAGCCGCTTGAATACTCTCGCCGCAGACGGTTCTTTGGAGATGACTCGATGAATGATAAGAAGGCAGTCAGGGGTTTGTGCGCGGTCTTGGGTGCGGCGGTTCTGGCGCTGTTCTGGGGCTCCGCCGCCCACGCGGGGGAACCGGCTCGGACCACTGAGGCCGCCGGGGC
This sequence comes from uncultured Planctomycetota bacterium, assembly GCA_964466285.1. Classification (GTDB taxonomy): domain Bacteria; phylum Planctomycetota; class PUPC01; order PUPC01; family PUPC01; genus CAYXNI01. Next base: position 4,938 of record CAYXNI010000096.1, read on the forward strand.
GGACGTCCGCGCGGGGGAACCGGGGCGCGTGACCGAGGCTGCGGGCGCGGCCGACGAGGCGGGCGACGAGTCGGCCAAGGCGCTGGAGGAGTTGCGCGCTCTGCTGAACGTCGAGCCCCCGCCGAAGACGGGAGAGGAAGCGGTGGCACAACTTCGCGAGTTGGAACCCAAAATCAAAGAGTTTGCTGACAGGAATGCGAAAAACGAAGCGGGCGCACAGGCTCTCGGCCTGCTGATCTCGATCGCCACGGACCTGAACCAGGCGACCGACCTGCTGAACACGTTCATCACGCGGTTCCCGAAACACGCGCGTACGTCGGAGGCGAAGGTTCTTCTTGCCAGGGTGAAGGCGGAGTCCGGCGACTTTGCGGCGGCGCGACAGATTCTCGCCGATCACCTTAAGGAGTACCCTGACAACCCGCGCAAGGCAGCCGTCCAGACCATGCTGGCGAGCGTGCAGGCAAAGCTGGACAAGCTGAAGGCGATCGGGACCGAAGCGAAGGCGTTCAAGACGACGGACCTGGCAGGGAAGGCGGTCGAGCTGAAGGATTACCGGGACAAGATCGTGCTGGTCGACTTCTTCGCGAGTTGGTGCGAGCCGTGCCGGGCTGAGATGCCGAACTTGATCAAGCTGTATGACAAGTACCATGATCGCGGGTTCGAGGTGCTGGGGATCAGCCTGGACAAGAAGCTCAACGACGCGCAGGAGTACGTGAAGGATCAGGGAATCAAGTGGACGGTGACGTTCGAAGAGCCGGGAGAGTGGCTCAACACCGTGGTCAAGCTGTACGGCGTCGATGCCATCCCGGCGACGTACCTGATCGGCAAGGACGGCAAGATCATTGCGATCGACGTGCGTGGTGAGGAGTTAGCGGCCGAGCTTGCCAAGCTCTTCCCTGACGAGAAGAAGCCCGAGCCTGCGAATCCGGAGCCGCCAAACCCGGAGCCGCCGAAGACGGCGCCCGAGGCTCCGGAACAGCCGAAGTCGGGCAAATAGAGATCCTCGTCGTCCGCTCGTTCGGCCCGAGGCTCTCGACGGAGAAATGCTCGGAATCCCTTCCCGGCGATGTGATGTCGCCATAGCTCCCGCTATCACGGTCTCTGTACTCACCTCTCACCTGTCGATCAGACCTGCTGCTCATTGAAAAGAGAAACGCCCCTCCTGACATGGCATATTGGAATCGAACGGTAATAGCCCTTGCGCGGACGTGCCGTTGTTGTCCGGGTAGCTGAGCAGTCGTCACCTGTAGGTCACTAGTTGAAGCTAACAGACCGCGGCGTAAAGCTCCCACCCAAGAAGAGCATGTTGGGGGTCACAAAGTCCGACCGAACGTCCACGACCCAAGTGCTGAAGCCGGCCATGTTGTTCCAAGGCTTGACGAGCAACGAGACTCCGGCGTCGTAGTACGCTCGAAATACCATTTCCGAGCAAATCATTGCCAGACTGCCTTTGTCGTGCAGTTCGTACGCGGGGGAGCTTGGAGGATTCTGAGCGGGCGTATCCCGCTCCTGATTCATGCCGCGCGCCACGCGTTGGCGCCGGCGTTGCCGGCGGGGCCGAGGACGATGGCGTAGGTCTGGTTGCCGTCTTGCAAGGCGTGGTCGACGCCTTTGACTTTGACCTTCTGGGCGGTCATGGTCAGGGCGACGCCGGGGATCGAACCGCTGAGGAGGAAGGATTGGGTGGTCGAGAAGGTGCCGGTCATGGGGATGAAGATATAGCCGGCCACGTACTCCGCGGTGCCTGTGAAGTATCCCTGGGCGTCGACGTTGCCAATGAAAGCGAAGTTGTCGTTGAAGACGAATCCGTTGATGACGAAGAACTGTATGTCGAAGGGGCCGGTGCCGACGGAGTCGACCCAGACACCGTGGGCGTTGTAGACGCCGTCAATGGAGTCGGTGGGATCGGGTTCGTCGTTGTCGAGGTTGGTGACGGTGACGTCGGTCGGATTGAAGCCGTTGTATTCGAAGTCGCCGGGACTGACGGCCGCACCGAGGATGATGGTGTATGGTTGATCGCCGTCCTGTACGGTGTCGTCGACGCCGGTGATGGTGACTTTCTGGGCTTTGCTCCAGTTGGTTGGCGTGAAGGTCAGGGTGGCGGTGGAAACGACTCCTTCGGTGGTGTCAGAACTGGTTACTCCGATGACGACGTTGTCGGTGGGCTCGCTGGTGAGCACGACCGTGAAACTGGCTCTCCCCCCGGCCTCGGTGGTCGAAAGGCCAGCGACCGGGCTGACAAGAATGCCAACACCGTCGTCATCGGTGTTGGTCACCGGCACGTCGTCAGGGTCGATCCCGCTGTAGTTGGCGGCACCAACGGCCGGGCCGAGGACGATGTAATAGTCTTGGTCGTCGTCCGCGACGTAGTCGTCGACACCCCTCACCGTTACGGTTTGCGGCCTGCTCCACGTCTTTGTCGTGAAGGTGAGCCGGCTGGTGGAAACAGTTCCTTCGGTGGTGTCGGAACTATAGAGACCGATCGTGACGTTCGCGGTCGGTGCGCTGTTCAGCACGACGGTAAAGGTCGCGGCCCCGCCTGCCTCGGTTGTGGTCAGGCGCGTGGCAGGAGTCACCGTGATGCCCGCCCTGCTGCCCGGTGACAGGGGAAGTCCTCTGAAGGCCTTATTAACCTCCTGCCCGTTCGTATGTAGCCCTAACAGGCCCCACGCCTTGTCTGCATAATTGTTGCCCAGCCCCGCTACTGCGAGATCAGCTATAGTGTTCTTCATGAGGTCGTAGAGCATGTTCGCACCGGTTTGCACCAACTCACGAGCGCCGCTCGTTTGCACGCCCAATGAGCCTCCGACAAGGATCAGGCCGCCGCCGAGCAGAAGGCCCGTATACAGCAGGCCGGCTGAGGCAAGCGGCACCGTAACACCGGAGAGCGCCAAGAGCCCGATCGCGACACCGCCAACGCCCGCCACGACCGTGAATCCCGTGAGGATCGCTGTGCTGGCGTCGTCGACAATCGAGGTCCGCGGGCCTCGTGGTAATAGCCCATATCGTTGTCGAGGTCCTCCCGTGAGTAGCCCTCGTCACCGATCCCGTCCAAGAGGTGGCGAGCGGCGTCGGATTGGCCCCCGCCGGATCTGGTTCTGTCAACCGCTCTCAAC
>CAYXNI010000097.1:0-8020 GCA_964466285.1 uncultured Planctomycetota bacterium
GAAGGAGCTCGGCGTCGTCCTCGTCGACATCGGCGCCGGGACGACCGGGATGATCATCTACCGCGACCACGTTCCAGTCTTTTCGTCCGTGGTGCCGGTGGGCGGCGACCACATCACCAACGACATCGCGGTCGGCATGGAGATGGCCCTCGCCGACGCGGGGCGCCTCAAGGAGGAGTACGCCGCCGTCGGGCCCGCGCCCGTCGGCAACGTCATCACGTTCCAGTGCCTGGGCAAGGCTGTCTCGTACAGCGTCGACCCGCGTCGCCTGCACGCGATCGTCAATTGCCGGGTCCGCGAGATACTCGACATCGTCCGCCGCGAACTGGTCCGGGCAGGCGTTCGTCCTGCCGCCGTCCGGGCCGTGCTCACGGGCGGCACCAGCCGCATGCCGGGGCTCGAGTCTCTCGCCTCAACAGTGCTCGGATGCCCGGTTCGCGTCGGCAGGCCGCGCCTGGGCGGCCACGCCGCGCTCGGCCCGGACATGGCCGCCGCCGCCGGCCTGCTCGTCGCCGGAATGCAGGCCCGCCGCCAAGCCCCGACGGAAACGGTTGCCGGGAGCAAGCTCCTCGGCTGGCTCAGACAACTGTTCTAGGACAACATGAGGAGAGAACCCTTGGAGCGGAACGAGACTCGACCTGTCAAGCCCGGAGCGCCGCGCATCGTTCTTGCCGGCGTCGGCCGCCACGGCTCATCCATCGTCCACGATCTCAGCGGCTTCCCGGCCGCCGTGGAGAAGCTCTTCGTCACCGCGTCACCGGTCCAGGCCGTCGCCGAGTCGCCCTCCCTTCTGCGTGTCCGAGGGCGCGACAACTGGCGCGACCAGTTGAAGGGCCGCCTGGCCGGCGCACGGATGGTCGTGACCGTGGCCGCGGTCAACTGCCGCGAAGGCTCCTTCAGCCCGGAACTCCTGGCGGCCGGGCGCGCGGAGGGGGCGCTGTCGGTGGCCGTGCTGGTCGAGCCGCTCATCGCCGGTTCCCCGCACTGGGGCGACGGATCCGATCACGTGATGAAGGAGGTGGTAAAATCCGCTGACGCCACGATCGTCGTTCCCGGAGACCTCCACCCGCCCGCCACGCTGAGCATCAGCGAGGCGATGGACAACTGGAACCGCCGGCTCGCCGCCGCGCTTCGGGGGCTGCTCCTGGCCGCCGCGGCCGACGATGCGATGAACATGGATTTCACCGACCTGGCGTCCGTGCTCTCGGCGCACAGCCGGGCAACGGTCGGATGCGGCAAGGGCCGCACCGTGGAGGAAGCCCTGCAGGATGCCGGCCGCCAATCGCTGGCGCTCTCGGCCGAGCTTGAGACGGCCTGCTCCGCCCTGGCCTATGTCACCGTGAGCGGCGAGATGTCGCTGGACGACGCCCGGCGAGCGGGCGCGGTGCTCGAACAGCTCTTCCCGAAGGCCGAGACCCGCTGCGGAATCGCCGTGGACACCGGCCTCACCGACGTCCGCGCCACAATCATTGCCGGAAAACTCGACATCGATGCCGCCCGCTCGGCCGCCCGCAAGCGAACTTCCCAGACCGAATCACCGTTCTTCACTGTCGGCGACCCGACCGTGTACGACGGGGAAAACCTGGACGTGCCGGCGTTCATCCGCAAGGATGTGATTCTGCCGGGCGGCCCGCCGCGTCCGGTGCCGGCGCAGCGGACTCTGTTCGAGGCCGCGTCCGCTCCGTCCGTCTGAGCGTCGGCCGCGTCACTTGGAGACGCCGGTGGCCCCGGAAAAACCACAGTGCGAAGTCGCGGCCTGGGCCGGCGCCGCCGTGCTCTGGCTGGCCGTCTGCGCCGCCGCGCTGTCTCTTGCCCTTCTCGGCCTGCTGTCAGTCCCCCACGAGCGGTCGCCCGTCGAGATCGAGAACTCCTGCACCGCCCTCGTCGCCGGGCAGGTCTTCTTCATTCTCTTCCTTTGGCCGCTCTTCGAGCGGCGCGCGCAAGGCGGCCCGGTCACGGTCCAGTTGGCCTGGGCCGTCGTGCGCCTCGTCGCTCTGCTCACACTCTCCGCTCCGTTCATCCTGATTGCGTTACAGACATCGGCGGCCGGCGCGGGCGCCGTCATCCGAAGCCAGTGCCTGTTTGTTGTGTTGGGGGTTGCGGTTGCCGCTGCCGTGCGTCTGCCCCGGGCGGGGTCGTGGTACTATCCGGCGATGTTTGTCCTGTCGGGCGTCGTGCCGTTCGCGGCCTATCTGCTTCGTGAGACCGCCCGGGTCTCCACGGGCTGGGCCGGGGCGGTGTCTCCCTTCTGGGCGAGCGGGGTCGTGTCAGCGGGCGGGCAGTGGGGCGGTCCGCTTATCATTTTCGCCGCGCTCGCGGCCGTCTCGGTCGGAGCGCTGCTCGTCCTGGGGTCACGTTGCCGCCGACCGGTGGTTCCGGAAGAACGCTGACTCGGTCGCGACGGCGTCGACCGGCACGTCGAGCTCGTTGAACGGCACGGCGGCGAAGACCTGACAGTCAAAGGCGACGCCGCACTTGAACGCCCTGCAGCCTGGGGTGAGGAAGAAGCGGTCATAGTATCCCGCGCCGCGCCCGACGCGGTTCCCGTTATGGTCGAACGCGCGGCCGGGGGTCAACACAACGTCGACCTCCGCCACGTGCACCACGTCGCCCGACGTAGGTTCGAGGATGTCGAACGTCCCCGGCGCCAGCTTCCCAAAATCGTGGATCTCTATGCACACCATGTGCCGTGTCGCGGGCAGGCAGCGTGGCAATAGGATTCTCCTGCCGGACTGGGCGAGCACGCGGATGACGGGCCAGACGTCCAGTTCGTCGTCCAGCGTGGCGTATGCCGCCACCGTCGCCGCGCTCTGCAGTTCGGGCGCCCGCATGAGGCGCCGGCAGGCCGTCTCGCTCCGTTCCGCACGTTCGGCGGCGGACAGGGCGCCTATTCGCCGCTCGGCTTCTTCTCGAAGCCTTCTTTTCTCCGTTTTCGCCATTCCTCCAGCCTCTTCTTGATCTCCTTCTCGTAGCCTTCTTCCGTCGGCTCGTAGTATATCCTGTCGACGGGCAGATAGTCCTGCTCGACGAAATGCCCCTCGTAGTTGTGCGCGTACTTGTACCCCTGGCCCCGTCCCAGCCGCTTGGCCCCGGGGTAGTTGGCGTCCTTGAGGTGGTCGGGCACCTCCAGTATGCGGCCCTCCCGCACGTCCTCCTCCGCCTTTGCGATGCCCATGTACGCGGCGTTGCTCTTCGGCGCGGTGGCGATGTAAGTGACCGCCTGAGCGAGCGGGATGCGCGCCTCGGGCAGCCCGACGAACTCGGCCGCCTGGAGCGCGGCCGTGGCAAGCACCAGCGCCATGGGCGACGCGTTGCCGACGTCCTCCGCCGCGCAGATGACCATCCGCCGGGCGATGAACCGCGGGTCCTCGCCCGCTTCGAGCATTTTGGCCATCCAGTACAGCGCCGCGTCGGGGTCGGAGCCGCGCATGCTCTTGATGAACGCGCTGGCCGCGTCGTAGTGGGCGTCCTCGGCTCGGTCATACACGATCGCCTTCTTTTGGATCGAGTCCTCGGCCACGGCGAGCGTGTAGCGGATCACGCCGCCGGGTCCGGGCGGCGTGGTCATCACGCCCACTTCGAGCGCGTTCAGCGCCCGCCGCGCGTCGCCCTCGGACACCTCCGCGATGAAGTCCAGGGTCTCGCCGGCCAGCTCGACGTTGTACGCGCCCAGCCCGCGCTCGTTGTCCTTCAGCGCCGCCAGCACGATCGTCTTGATCTCGTCCCGGGTCAGCGCCTTGAACTCGAAAATCTGCGAGCGCGACACGAGCGGCGAGGTTATCGTGAAGAACGGGTTGTGCGTGGTCGCCCCGATCAGGATGACCGTCCCCTCCTCGACGTCGGGCAGCAACACGTCCTGCTGCGCCCGGTTGAACCGGTGCAGCTCGTCGATGAACAGCACCGTGCGCCGCCCGCGCATCCGGAGGCGGTCCTGGGCGCGGGCGATCGCATCCCGCACCTCGGCCACTCCCACGGCCGCCGCGTTAAGGCTGTGAAAGGCCGCTTGGGTGTGCTCGGCGATGACGCGCGCAAGCGTCGTCTTGCCCGTGCCGGGCGGCCCGTAGAAGATCACCGACATCAGCCGGTCGGCCTCGAGCATCCGCCACAGAAGCTTGCCCGGCGCGAAGAAATGACGCTGGCCGACGAACTCGTCCCTTGTCCGCGGCCGCATCCTGACCGCCAGCGGCTGCGGCGCCTCCGGCTTCGGCGTCGGGTCCTCCCTGGGCGCCTCGAACAGCTCTCTCTCAGACATCGTCTGCTTGGATCCCCCAATGCTGTTTCGCAAGAGCCCTCTTCTCTCCCGTACTCCTGCTCTTGCTCTTACTCTTACTCGTACTCTCTTCTCCCTCCCTGTCTTCGCTTCCCCCGTGGAGACGGATGCGCAACTGTCTTGTCCTAGGTCCTCTTTTGTTCCCGGCGACCCCCGCGTATTTCTTCGCCGCCGGGGCCGAGAAGCGGCGTGAAGTAACGGGCCATGACCATCGTGAGCGGCCGGTCAAACTTCCGCTCGAGCGCGATCTTGCGGATCATCGACTCGATCTGATGTTTCGGGTAGCGCGTCGAGATATGCATGAGCACGAGCGACTTCACCTCGGCTGCGGCCGCCACGTCGAGCGTCTCCTCGACCGTGCTGTGCACCTCGTTCGCCCGGTCGTCCGCGTTGATGAACGTCGCCTCGTGCATCAGCACCTCGGCCCCGCGGACGAGGCCGGGATCGACGGGCATGCTGTCGCCGCAGTAGGCGATCAGAATCTGCTCGTACTCCTCGCTCACCGAGTCGGGGCCCTTTCCCCTCGACAGTTGCGTGATCTGTTCCTGCGTCAGGCCGGCGAGCTCCGGCTTCAGGCGCCGCCGCCGCTCGAACAGGCTGTAGCCGCGGTTCACCGACCGCGGCGAATGCGTGACGGGGAAGACGCGGACGAGGCCGCGGCCTTTCTCCGTGCCGATGGTCAGCTCCTGTCCCGCCTCGACCGGGACCCAGTCGAGGTCGAACTTTACGTTCCCCGAGATCGTCGTCACGTAGCTGCGCAGCACCTCGATCATATTGTCGCCGCGCGGGTAGTAGATTCTGATCGGCTTCTCCTTGTCGCCGCGGGCGGACGCGCGGGAGTGGATGATCCCGCCGATCCCGCCGATGTGGTCGTAGTGGCCGTGCGACAGGAAGATCGACTCGATCCCGAAAATGAAGTTCTCCATGTTCGAGCTGACGCCCTCGCCGGCGTCGAACAGGAGCCGCGCGGGCCTGTATTGAAACCACGTCGAGTACATCGCCTTCGAGTACCCGCGAAGGTTCGAGAGAATGTCATCCGTCAGCGCCAAGATCGTCTTCCTTTCTTCACGTGGCAATCGCCAGTTACCGCTCACCGGTTACTGGCCACCGACAACCAATGCTGTCCGTCGCACGAGACCGTGTTGAGTTCTGGCATCGCCTCGCGGCAGCACGAGAACGCCAGCCCGTATGACTCCGCGAGTACCTTGATCTGCTCCATCCTGCGTCGGCGTTCCGGCTCGACCATGTAACGGTAGCCCGATCGTTCGCGCGTCTCGTACAGGCTTTCGGTCGCCGCCGCGGCGCCGGGGAAGGCCTGGGCGAACCGCTTCGCGCTGTCGCGCCGCTTCTTGAACGTGCTAGATACTACCTGATTCACGCCCGCCGCCGCAAGCCTCTTCATCAGTTCCGCCAACGCGCGCGCATCGTCGTTGACGCCCGGCAGCAGCGGATCGATCCGGCAGAGCGTCTTGATCCCTTTCCGGGCGGCCGCCGACAGTGCCTTGAGCCGCCGGGCCGGGCCGGGGGCGTATGGCTCCAGCTTGCCGGCCAGCGCGTCGTCGAGCGTCGTGATCGTCAGCCCCACCACTGCGCGGCCCGCGGACAGCACGTCCAGGTCACGCACCACCAGGTCGGACTTCGTCTGCACGAGCAGCGGATGCCCGGCCGCGACGAGCATCTGAATGCACTGCCGCGTGAGACCGAGTTCCGCCTCCGACACCCTTTGCGTCTGGGGATAAGGGTCCGAGGAGAGCGAGAGCGCAACAGGCAGCCGGCGGAGCGCGGCGAGGTCCTCTGCCGACGCGATCCGTTCGAGGTCGCGCCGCAGGCTTTCCAGCACGTCCACCCGCGGGCCCCAGGCAGCCGAGTTGCGGCCCCAGCGGCCGCGCGAGTACGTGCTCGTGTAGCAGTACAGGCACTCAAACCCGCAGCCGGTGTAGACGTTCAGCGTCAGCTTCGGCCCGCACGTGCAGAGCGGGGAGTGGTAGGGGTCAAACGGCTTGAGGGCGCGAAGCTTTGAGGCGAAGCGTTCCTTGTCGGGCGGCGTCCATCTCATAATCCTCATTCTATCGCGGTTCGGCGCCGGGGTCAAAGCGGGAGGGGACGCCGGCGAGCCGTGGGGGGCGCGTTGCCGAACCGCGAGCTTTTTTCGCTTGACAAATATGTGATTATGTGATAAAGTAATCACATATTGGAGGAGGAACAGGCGATGAACAGGGCTCAGAAGCAGCTGTACCGGTTGAAGGCCGAGGTGATCAAGGCGGCGGCGCATCCGATCCGGCTGGCGGTGATTGACTGCCTGCTCGAGGGCGAGCGATGCGTGTGTGAGATCACAGACGAAGTCGGCGCGGAGCGGTCGAACCTCTCGCGTCACCTCGCCCTGATGACCCGCGCCGGGTTGCTCGAAAGCCGCAAGGACGGCTTGTGGGTCTACTACCGCCTGCGGACGCCGTGCATCGCGGATTTCCTGTCGTGCGTTGAGCAATGCCTGAAGGAGCAGTTGCGCGAGACGCGGGGCGTGCTCCAGACGTTGTAGGTGGCCGGAACGGATGCCGGAGAGCCCGGCGTGGCAAGGGATGAAGGTATGACCTGGAAGGCCGAATGGAAGAAGCTGCTCGCCATCGCGGTGGTGTTCGTCGCGTTCTTCTGGCTGCCGGTCGGGACGGAGCGGTTCGACGGCGCGGTGATGGAATCGCTGCACCTGGCGAAGTGGTACGCGCGGGAGCACGTGCTCTTGTGTCTCGTGCCAGCGTTCTTCATTGCCGGGGCCATCGGCGTCTTTGTGAGCCAGGCATCGGTGATGAAGTACCTGGGGCCCAAGGCCAACAAAGTGCTCGCTTACGGCGTGGCGAGCGTCTCCGGCTCGATTCTGGCGGTGTGCTCATGCACGGTATTGCCGCTGTTCGCGGGCATCTGGCGGATGGGCGCGGGACTGGGGCCGGCGACGGCCTTCCTCTATTCCGGCCCGGCGATCAACGTGCTGGCCATCATTCTCACGGCCCGCATCCTCGGGCTGGAGCTGGGGATCGCGCGGGCCGTCGGCGCGGTGGGTTTCAGCATCATCATCGGGCTGATCATGCACTTCATCTACCGCAAGGAGGAATTGGCGAAGGCCAACGGCCAGTTCGGCATGCCCGAGCCGAAAGTGACTCGTCCGCTGTGGCAGAACGCCCTGTTCTTCGCGGCGATGGTCGGCGTGCTGGTGTTCGCCAACTGGGGTGCGCCGAACGACTTTCGGTTCGTGCTGAAGGACGGCCGGGCGTTCCGCGCGGTAGTGACCAAAGCTCCGGAGGACGCGAACGCTCCCGGCGCGGCATATACGGCCAGGCCGATTGGAGGCGCGGACGAGGGACAGGATATCGAGGTCAAGGCGTCGGAGGTCGTCGCGAAGACCCCCGTGCCCGGCCTGTGGACCACGCTTTGGCGGGCCAAGTGGGGCATTGCGGCGTTCTTTGCGGCGGCGCTCGGGCTGATTCTTATCTTCTGGTTCCGCATCCAGTGGTGGAAGGTCGTGCTGGCGGCTGTCACGCCGGTCGTCCTGGCCATGGTGTTGCCAATGCAGGGGCTGATGGTGATGATCCCGTTCGCCGCGGCGGTCGTGGGCCTCTCGGCGATTACGAGCGTCGACAAGGGCGAGGCCGGCAGTTGGTTCTCCGCCACATGGACGTTCGCCATGCAGATCCTGCCGCTGCTGTTCTTCGGCGTGCTGGTGGCGGGATTCCTGCTGGGCCGCGTGGGCCACGAAGGCGT
>CAYXNI010000098.1:0-8006 GCA_964466285.1 uncultured Planctomycetota bacterium
ATCGCCGACTCGATCGCCGAGCCGGCCTGTTCCAGCACTTCCGGCGGCGGCGCCCGGTCCGCTTCCGCGCGGGCCAGCGCCTCCCCTGCCCTTCGCAAGTGGCCCAGGGCGGATATCCCTCGGACCACGCGCCTGAGTCGGCGAACGTATGCGGATAGATCCTCCCCGCGCCGCATAATGAAGCCGGGAAAGGCGCTCATGTCTTCCGGCAACCCTTTCCGTAACACGGCGACTTTCGTGAAGGCATCCTTTTCGATCTCCGCCAACTCGTCCCTGCGGCTTTTGACTTCGGCTTCGAGTTCCGCAATCTGCGCGGGAAAAGTCTCGATCACCCGCTGCGGATCATTCTGGCTGCTGTATTGTTCCCACCGTTCGCGGGCCTTCTTCAGGGTGATTTCGGACACCGCGTGGCGGTAGGCTGCGGCAGCTTCCGCGTCGGCGCGTTCCTTTGCGTCGGATATCTGCCGGGCCTTTTCGAGCATGCGCGTGTCCACCACAAGCTGGGCCTCGGCTTTCACCAGCCATCCAGCCGCGCGAGCGATTCGATCGGTCTCGCGCAAGTCGAGCTCGACTTCGCGCAGCCTCCTCGCAGCCGCGGTGGTCCCCGCCTCGGCGAGGAAGAACCGGTCGTTCATGTGGGGCTCGACATAGAAGTCCCACCGGCTCTGGTCGTTGTTCCAGTCCTTATTGAACAAATTGCCGATAGCGGGCACCAGCTGGGACGCGAGCCCGAACGTCGAGACCGAGGAGGACACCGAACACATGATAAATACAATCAGGATCTCCGCGACACTGAAACGCCTGACGATCCTGATAAGCCTGCACACCGGATTGACCAGGAGTACGCAGACCAGGAGCAGGAGGTAGGACAGCACGGAGATCTGGTTCGCAGTCGCATACACGCTCCAGCGGTTTTCAAAGTAGACCGTGACCACGGCGAAAATGCCGGAGAATATCGCCCCCAGTACGAGGGACCGGAGCGTTATCTTGCGGCCCTCAGCAGGCGTTTTCCGCGTGTCTGTTTCCACCTGGCCCTCCACCGGTCTTGAAAAGCTGCTGTCCCTGCTCGAAGTACCAGTTGTGCTGCGCACGGTCGAAGTTCCGCCAGCGGATCAGGAGCTTGCGGAACCGCTCGAGGAACGGCTTGTTGGCGCTGACCCAGTTCGCGTCCTGCCCCGAAATCCTGGTGATGGACAGATGTACGCGGTAGCTGTCCACTACGCCGTCAAAATGGCTCACGAACGAGACCGTTTGAGCAACCCCGAGGTCAAAGGGCGCGAGCGCGACCTCGTAAGTCAGGTGATAAGTGGCGCGGCCAGCCGAGTCGGCGCTGGAGCCGGTTTCTTTCAACGTCGACTCCTCCGTGAAGGCCGAGAAATACTCGTACAGGTAGTACATCACGCCGATGACCAGGTGCGGCTGGTAGATGAAAGGAAAGTCGACCTCCATCCGCGAGCCGCGGGGGACGGGCATGGACCATTTCCGCTTGCCGGATGGGACGGCGGTCCGCGTCGCCACGATGCCGGGGTAAATGGTCGAGAGCAGGACGAGCCCGATCGTGAACAGGATGGCGTAGCCGACCATCAGCGACGAGAAATTGATGTTGACACCCTCGACCACGTTGAGCGCCTTGAGGGCCATGGCCAGGACCTGGCCGATGAGGTAGCCGCCGACGGCGCCGATCACGCCGTAGACGAACGCCTCGGCGAGGAAGAAAAGGAAGATATGCGTGGGGTTGAGCCCGACCGCGTTGTAGACGGCTATCTCCTGCTTGCGCTCGTAGACCGTGCCGAGCATCGTGTTGAGGATGATGGACCCTGCGATCAGGAGTGGGATCAGCAGGCGAGACAGCCCGCCGATGGAGGTCCGGTAGCTGCTGCCGATGTAATAGACGCCGGGACGGATCGTCTGCCTGACTTCCGGATTGAGCTTGAACTCTTGTTTGCTGCCGACGTGGAATCTGGCGTTGCCGATGTCCAGCAGCAGCGAGACCTCCTTCCAGAGCGCCGTGGGGTCGGCGGCGGCGCTCTCTGGCAAACGGACGGAGACCGTGAACGGACTGGCCCCGAGGATACCGGCGAGTTCGGATGGGAGGAACGCCAACGCCGCGGTGTCGACCGTCAGGCCGCTTATGTCTTCGGTGTTTTGATCAGTGGTCGAGATGCCAAGCTGGCCGGCCTTCCGCGGCACCAGCGGGAGGTTCGGATCGAGGTCGCGCAGGGAAAGATAGTACTCATCATCAATGACGCCGACGAGGGTCAATTCCTCCCCGAGGAAGTGCAGCGTTGCCCGGCCGACTTCGTCAGGGCTGAGCTTCAGGGCCTTGAACGCCCGGTCCGAGAGGATGATCTCTCGAGCGGCCGGGGCGGAAAAGCACTGTCCGTGCACCAAAGGAAGTCGCCCCAGCAGCCCGTCCTCTTCCATCGGCAGTCCGATGACCGCCTTGATGTCGATCGCGTCCTCCGGCCCGGCGGTTTTCTCGAGCAGCATCGGCTGCTCAGGCTGCAGCACGCGGCGGACGAGCATCTGTGCCCGGCCGGCGAAGATATTCCCGAGTACTCTTACCGTCTCTTCGTCCATCGGCCGGCCGGCCGGCCAGTGGTAGAAGAGGCCGGTGTACGGGGATTCCGCCGCCTCGTTGATCATCGTCGGCTGCATCTTCTTGGAGACGCTGGAGAAGGCGAGCATGGTGAAAACGACCATGATGATGGTGGCCGTGGTGAGGGACGTGCGGATGCGCCGGCGCTTCATGTTGTTCACGCCGATGATCATTGCCGTCTGGCCGACCGTCGCGTAGGCGACGTCCGACTCCATCCCGGCAGTGTTGCGGAACAAAAGGTGCATCTCGGTTTCGAACCGCTTGTGGAGCACCCAGATGACGAAGCAGCCGAGCGCTCCCAGCACGAACGCAATGAAGATGGCCTCCGGGTTCATCGCGAGTCGGAAAGCCGGGTGGATGAAGCGAAACACGAAGTACGTGGCGGTGAACATGAGCACAAAGGCGAGCATCGAGAACTCGAGCCTGGTGAAGCTGAAGAGAAGCCGCTCGAGAAAGAAACAGAAGGGCACCATCAACGCCATGTAGAGGACGATCGCCTTCAACATGTCGGTGTTCATGCTGCGGACTTCCTGGTACGCCTTGACCTCGGTCCCCAGGGCCTTGTAGTTGGCCAGGACAAAGGCGTTGTGGTCGTGCTCTTCCTTGGCCGCATACATTTCGGCGAGCGCGCGCTTACCCCGGGCGAGGAAGTCCGTGACGAGCTCGTTGGAGACGCCTTTCATCTCGGCGAGGCGCTTGCGGCTCATCCGGTCCATGTCGGGGGCGGCCCAGGCGAAGAAATCGGGGCCGAGCTCCTGTGCGGAAGCGAATCCGTAACCCTCGGGATCCTTTTCCGTGGCGTTGAGGACGCACCGCTTGCTGCTGGTCAGGAGAAGCAGCCGTTCCGGCTGGAACTCTTTCTCCTTCCGCCAAATGGTCACGGAAGCCGGCCCCTTGGAGAGGTGAGACACGGCCGTGGACAGGCAGGCGACGCCGTGGGTGCCGTACTTCTGCGGAGCCGACTTCATCTCCGCGCTGATGGGCCAGAACTGCTGGACCAGGATGGCGGACTCCGAGACCAGCGTCGGGTCGACCCGGTCATATACGGGGAACTCGGTGCATGGGAACATCGGCAGTGTCCGGCTGGCTCCGCGGCGCACGTTGCTGTTGAGCTGCATGGACTCCTGCACCTGCCCCTTATCGATGTCATAGAGGACCGTCTTGAAATCACTGTCCATCTGGTAAGCGATCGAGGCCAGGTCGGTCTTTTCCCGGATCCCGTACAGAACAGCGGAGCCCGTCTCGTCCGACAGCCTGCGATAGCAGTTCACCACGTCTCCATCGACAAGCGGCGGCAGAATCTCCAGGCCCTCCATGGAGTAAAGGGTGATGAGGCATGCGGAAATCGGCTGGTCGGGAGTGGTTTTCCCTGAGAATTGATCCAGGGTGAACGTTTTGAGCACGGTGGACCAGAGTGGCCCGGCTGCGGACGGTCTGCCGAGCACCTTCGCACTGGTAATCCGCTCATCTGCGAGGAGGGTGCGCAAATAGCGGATAAGCCACGTGTGCAAACGGAACCCGCGGTTGGCATCCAGGCGGTCGAACGTGTCGCCCGGGCTGAACGTCAAACCGTGGTTCGAAAAGACGCTTTTCACGGAGACCGCCGGGGTGCCTCCGGCGGCGTGGAAGAACACCGCCGGGGAATCGGTCGAGTTGAAGAAATACTTGCTTGTCCGCTCTCCGGAGGGGAGCGCATCCACGAAGGGGCTCGCCTGCCGGTCACCCTCATGGACCTGTTTGGCGGCCGCCGCGGCGACCTTGTCGAACTCGAGATGCCATGCGTCCAAAACATAGGCGTCGGCCGAGCACAGACCGAAACGGCCGGCCCCCCAGTTCAGGTCCAGACTTATCACCAGGGCCACGCTGCGCCCTGCAAGGCCGTCCTGCATAGAGTCGTTCGAGCAGTCCTGCTCCAGCGCTTGCTTCAGGGCCCTGTGCCGGCCGGAAAGGGCCTGCAGCAGGCCGTCGCGGTACGCCTTCAGGATCTCGCGTTGTGCGTTGTTCGCGGCGATCTGCCGATAGCGGACCCGGTTCCGGCCGATCCCGATGTCGATCTTGTTGAACAGCGCCAGGACCTTCGTCATGTCGCCCTGCCTCAAGCGCAGATCGGCCAGCAGCGTCTCGCGTTCGGACTGGTCCATGGCCTTGTTGCTGGAGATCTCCACCATGCTCAGCTTGAGCTTGTTCAGGCTGCGCTTGGCTTCGTTCTGGAGTTCTCCCTTGATCGGCAGCCGGACGCCGGTGCTCTCGTCCAGTTTCGCCCGCCAGCTTTCCAGCAGCTTCTCGTCATCGAACACGGTCTTTGCCCGGCGGGCGTGGTCCTTCATCTCGGCGAAACTCAGCGACTGCAGTGCCCGGGTTCGCTCGACGTCCATCTGGAGCGATTGCGCGGTCTCCTGGTCCGCTGTAATTCTGAAGAAAAACCCTGCCTGCTCCTTTTCCAGCTTCCGGACAGCGGCATCGATAGCCGCTCGATAGTCCGCCTCGGTGAACGGGGAGAGGTCGAGCACCGGATCGATCTCTGGCTTGGGCGGCTCGGACTGTTCTCCGTTCACAGCGTTCGCCTGCCTCGACGGAACCTCTGCAGAGGCGTTCTTCCCGCCTTCTTCGTGCTCGGCCTCGCGTTGAGCCTGCTGGCGAGCGTCCAGTTGCCACAAGACTTCCATCCAGACATGAAGTTCGGCCTCGTCGATCTTGATCTGTTCAAGCTTGAGCAGGCCGTACTTCTGGGTGTAGAGCTGCATCTTTCTCATCTCGCCGGCAACCGCATAGCGGACCTCTTCCACGTCCTTGCGGTCGGCGAGGAGGTGCCAGGCCAGGAGGCGTTCGCCGAGGAAGTTGTCCGTGTGCGCGTTGACGGCCACCAGCATCACGGAGCGCTGCGGGCGCTCCGCCTTGAACGCGTCGAGCAGCTTGAGCAGCAGGAACAGGTTGCCGGCCGACTGGGCGCCGAAGGCGCACTCCGGAACGACCGAGTTGGCGTCGAGCGCCGCGGTGAAGACGACGACCTCCTGCCCGAGCTCAGGGTCGCTTCCGGGGACGAGGACCCAGAGGTTGCGCAAGGTGTCGGCCTTCCAGCGGGACGGGGTGGATTCGATCACGACGTCGGCGGGCCCGCTGATGCACGCGGCCTTGAGCATGGCGCCGTCCGCCGGAGCGGCGAAGAACCGCGGCACCGCCACCTCGGTGTTGTAGATTTTCGAGGAGGAATCGAGGTACTCGTAGTGGTCCGCACCGAGGAAGATCACCCCCTTGATTCCGAACCGAAGCAGGTTGAGCCACCGGTCGCCGCAGTCGAACTCCACCAGCGCGACAGCCCCCTCCAGGTCGACTCCCTTCACGGCCTCGAGATCGGCGTGGGTCCCGCGGCCGAGGTACACCAGCCGGGTATTGAACCGGCCCTCTGCGAAGTTGCCCGGCCGCATGAGCGTGGGGTGCATCGCGCGGATCGGGATGGTGTCGTAGCCCAGCACGACGGCGGCCTCGCCCGGCACGAAGACCGGTGCGGGAAACTGCATCTCGCCGCTTGCGAAGCCGCTCTCCTTGAACAGCCGGGCGACGTGCTCTTCGAGGCTCTTGTTGCCGGGCATCCCGGGCGCGCGCGAGCCGAGCGGAGCGAACAGCCCGGTCATCTCGGCAAGCATGGCCTGCGCAGGGTCGCGCGGCTGTTCGGCTCCGGCGGCCGCGGCGGGCCCGAAGAGCGCCGCCAGGCACAGCACGCAGAGCCAGCAGGCGCGGTCGAGCGGGGGCAGTGTTCTCATGTTCCGGCCGTTCGTCTCTCTGCTGATGAGCTTCCTTCCCCTTCAGATTCTAGCGTGTTTTGCGTCGCTTTCAAGAAAAACCGCCCCACTGTCACCTGCTGGGTCGCCCGCGGCACTGCGGGTAAGACAGGCCGGACGGCATTCAGCGTCGATCACCACACGACGGACGCAACAGGACGGAGTCGGGAATCTCCTGCTTGTCGATACCCGGCCCATGAACAGTTCTCCTATTGACCTTTGCGTGGAACAATGAAACACACCAGAAGAAGACAGAGACCCTTCGCTTCGCTCAGTGTGACATAACCGGCGCTGACACAGGGGCTAACGTCATTCTGAGCATAGCGAAGAATCTCTATTTCCGCTGCCGCGACGCTTCTTTGGCACTGCAAAGGTCAATAATCTACATCTTAACCACGCCGGAGTGTTCTGTCACCCGAAAACGGCTGGCGGTGACAATGTTTTACTTGCAGGCCCGCGTCTTTTCCTGAACGAGGCCGATGCGGCCCGAGGACCAGGGCGAGTTCGCCTCACCGCACGAGACCGTCCCTTATCTGGCCGCGCCCGCGAGCGTCGGCCCGCAGGCGGGAATGGCAAGCGGCGGCCGGGCGGACCCGGACACTATCTCAAGACGGCGGCGCGGCCTCGGACGCGTCGTCGCTTGCACCACCTCGCTCGACACGTGGGCCGCAGACTGGCCGAAGATCGCACCCGACTTCGCCAAGCGCCTCGTCCTCTGGGCCGGCGGAGCCGAAGGCCCGCTCCCCGTAACCATCCAGCTTACGCCCTTTCAAGGTGCCAGATTCTATGTAGTGAGGGAACCGAGTCCCAGCACAACCTCGCGTACATACTCTTCGGCCTCGCTGCGCTCGTGTTCCTCGTCAGCACGTTGAGATCAACCGCGGAGCACAAGGTGCGGTCGCCATCAAAATGCACCTCAGATTCACAACGTCTGTTCAATTCAACCCTTACGCTCTTTCAAGGTGCCAGGCACCTTGAATTGTGTGCGGCGCTCGTTCATTTCCCCTCGCCTTGCACGCTCAGGCACACGAGGTCCCCGTTCATGTCCTTGCACACGATCAGGCCCATGGAAAACGCGACTTGCGGGTAACACGCGCCCTTGACCAGGTTCTCGACGCTGGCAAGTTGCTGATATTGGCCCGCCTTGGCATCAACCAGAGCCAGCCGTCCGTTGCCGAAAACGAGCAGTTTGTCGTCCGCAGTAGCGATGCACGAGCCGTGGCCGAAGCGGCCGCCCTTCCACAGGAGTTTGGCGTCCGCCATGTCCACGCATTGCAGCAAATCGTTCACGAGGAACAGCCGTCCGCCCGCGACGACCGGGCTCGCGACGACGGCATGTGTGCGCGACCGCCACAGCGGGCCCGGCTTGCCACCGGCAAGATCGACCAGCGCGGCCGCCGACTGATTGTAACCGCTTGTCAGGACGACGCGCTTCCCGTCTACAGCGGGCGTGGGGAGGTTGCAGGCGAAGTCGGTCTGCCAGGCACGCGTCGATAAGGTCTTGCCATCCTCCACACGCATCAGCACCAGGTCGGTCAGCGTCAAGACGGCCACGGCCCCGATCGAATCGGCCGTCACGGGGACGATGCCGCCGCAGTGGCCCGCCGCGCCGCGGTACTCGCTGCTCC
>CAYXNI010000099.1:0-8003 GCA_964466285.1 uncultured Planctomycetota bacterium
CGGCCAACGCCACCACAAGCGAAGCGCTGGTCGAGGACGCCGACCGCGCGATGTACGCGGCCAAGAACTCGGGGCAGGGACACATCGTCGTGTCCGTCGCTCGGGCGTCCGGCCCTCAGCCGAAGAGACCCCCCGGCCAGGTGACAACCCTCGCCACCCGCATCGAGGAAATCGTGGAACGCAAGGGGGCTCCTGCGGCCGGAGAGAAGCGCTTTGACTAGCAAGGCCCTCCCCCAGATCACAAGGTGCGACCCAAGGCCGGTGGGCGAGATCCTCCGGGCCGACATGGGCATAACCGAGGAGGTGCTCCAGCGCGCGCTCGAGGTCCAGCGCCAGTCCAGACTGGCCGGCAAGAACGACCCGCTCTGCGACGTGCTCTTGCGCATAAGCGCGATCTCCGAGCAGGACAAGGCCCGCTGCCTGGGCAAGCAGTGGGGGCTGCCTTACGTTGACCTTGACGACTTCGAGATCGACCCGAAAGCCGTAGGGCTCCTCCCCGAGCACCTGCTCCGCGAACACAAGGTCCTCCCGATCCGGCTCCAAGACAACCGCATGACCCTCGCCATCATCGATCCACTCAACGTCCGGGCCGTGGACGAGGCCCACATCGTCACCGGCTTCGAGATCGTCCCCGTGATGGTCACCGAAGACGCACTGACCACGCACCTCAGCCGCCTCACGGGCCTGGGCGCGCAGGACATCATCGCCAAGGCCACGCGGAACCTGCCCGAGGGCGAACTCGAACTGACCGCAGAAAGCACCGAGAACCTCTCCGTCGAGGAACTCGCATCGGGCGCCGAGGCAGAGCCCATCATCCGCCTCGTGAACGCCATCGTCGCACAGGGCATCGCAGGCGGCGCAAGCGACATCCACGTTCAGCCGGAGCGCGACAGAGTCCGCGTCCGGTACCGCGTGGACGGCGTGCTTCACGACGGGCCATCGCTCCCGTCGACCGTTGCACGCCCCGTCGCCTCACGCATCAAGGTGGTCTCCCACATGGACATCGCCGAAAAGCGAATCCCGCAGGACGGCCGCCTTTCGCTCAAGACGAGCGGCGCCGAGTATGACCTCCGGGTCTCAACCCTCCCGGGCATCAACGGCGAAAAGGTCGTCATGCGCATCGCCCGTCAGACGGGCCGGCTCAGCACCGTCTCGAAGCTCGGGTTCTCGACCCGCGACCGGCAGCGGTTCGAGGAACTCATCTCCCGCCCCTACGGCCTCATTCTCGTCACCGGCCCAACCGGCTCGGGCAAGTCGACCACCCTCTACGCCGCTCTCGGCCAGCTCAATTCGGCCGACTCGAACATCATCACCATCGAAGACCCGGTGGAACAGAAGATCGCCGGCCTCACACAGATCGAAATCCGCCCCAAGACCGGTCTGACGTTCGCCTCCGTGCTGCGCAGCGTCCTCCGCCAGGACCCCGACATCGTCATGGTCGGCGAGGTCCGCGACCGCGAGACCGCCATGCTCGCAAGCGAGGCTTCCCTCACCGGCCACCTCGTCCTCTCGACGCTCCACACCAACGACGCCGCCGGCGCAATCACCCGCCTCCTTGACATGGGCGTCGAACCCTTCCTCATCGCCTCCAGCACCATCGGCGTGCTCGCACAGCGGCTCGTGCGTGTCCTCTGCCCCAAGTGCAGAGAGCCTTACGACGCCAGCGCCGTCGCCCTCAAGCGCCTGGGCTTCTCCCCGCCCGAACCGGGCAATACTGTTCATCTGTTCAAGGCCGGGGGTTGCACCCACTGCGGAGGAACAGGATACCGCGGCCGGATCGGAGTCTTCGAACTCCTTGCCGTCACGGACGAGGTCAAGCGCCTCATCCTCCTGAGAGAGGCCGCCGGCGTCATCCGGGCCGCCGCCCTCGAACAAGGAATGACGACGATGGCAAGCGACGCCGTCGCCAAGATCCTCGCCGGCACCACCAGCGTCGAAGAGGCCCTGCGCGTCATCGACATCGAGACCGAAAGCCCTGACACCGCCGAACCGGCAGAGAAGAAGACTTGACCCCCTCCCCCACGAACCTGTGATGTAGCACAGGCTCTCCAGCCTGTGACGTGACCCGCGGGCGATTTGGGTTGAAAAGCTGAACGCCCTTTGGTAACATCTCTGGGAGTATTGTGGCTGTTTTGTTGGCCAAAGTTTGTCTCGACGAGCACCCGCAATGAAGCTGCTGGAAATCCTCAGCCCGCAAATTGTCAAGATTGGCATGGAGGCGATCGACAAGGAAGAGTGTTTTGAGGAGTTGATTGACCTCCTGGTCCGCGCGGGTCGAATCGCAGACCGGGAGCGGGCTCTCGAGGCCATTTACGCCCGCGAAAGCATGCGCACGACAGGCATCGGCCGGGGCGTCGCCATCCCGCACGGCAAGGACAAATCGGTCAGGCAAATCGCCGCCGCCGCCGGAACCTCCAAAAAGGGCATCGAGTTCGACGCCATCGACGGAAAGCCCGTCCGCCTCGTGTTCCTCGTCCTGGCCGAGGCGAACAATCCCGGTCCGCACCTCCAGACCCTCTCCGAGATCGCCGCGTGCCTCAACGTGCCCGGCCAGTACGACAAGCTCATCAACGCAAACAGCCCCGCCGAATTCCTCAAGCTGCTGGAAAACACGGACCAAGAGGGCCTGTAACGGCGTGAAAGAGACCATCGCGGAAATGCTCAAAGTGGAGGCCCAGGCGAAGGAAATCGTCGCCGCGGCCCGCGACCAGGCGCAAGACTTGAACCGAAAGGCCCGGACCGACGCGTCCGCCATCGAACAGGAAGCGCAGCGGCAGGCCCAGGCCGAGACCGCGCAAATCCTCGAACAAGGCGTTCGCGAGGCCCGCGAACGTCGCGCGGACATGCTGGCTCAGATCGACCGGGACAACGAACGCTTGCGTGACCTGCCGCAGGACAAGGTCATGGCGGCGAAGCACCTCATCCTCTCCGCGGTCGCCAGCCGGTGAAGTGATGAAACACCGAACTCCGAGGCCCCCTGTTGTAGTGGTGTGCCGTGTCAAACCTGGATTTCGTCATAGCCAAAGTTCGGGGAATGCGGGGGAAGCTGTACGAGGGCGATGCTCTGTTCCGCCTTTGTGACGCCCCCAACCTCGCCGACCTCGCCGCCGTCCTTGCCCCGGACCAGCCCGTCGGAAACAGCATTGCCCTGCAGCGTTATCTCACCAGCCAGCACATCGCCGCACTCTATACCGTGGCAAAGCAACTCGACGGTTGGGAAGGCGACATGTTCCTCTGGATGCTCCGCCGCTACCAGGTAGAGAACCTCAAGATCATCCTCCGCGCATGGGCCACGAAGGCGCCGACTTCCGCCCTCTCCTTGTATACCGTGAGCGTGCCCGAACCGCTCGACCTGCCCGCCGAAATGCTCATGCAGCAGCCCACGATGCAGGAACTTGTCCTCGCCATCCCGGACCCTCAGATCCGGGAAGGCGCGCTGATGGGCCTGGCCGATTTCGAGGAGTCCGGCCGCCCCTTCTTCATCGAGGCCGGCATCGACAAGGCATACTTCCACCAGCTCCGCAAGTTGGCCGGCGACGCACCCGGCGACGAGGAGGCGGCGGCCCGCAAGCTCATCGACCTTGAGCTGGACATCTATAACGTCATGACCCTCCTCCGCGCCCTGTTCAACTACTCGGTGTCCTTCAGCAAGATCCGTCCGTTTCTCGCACCGCCTGGCACCGTGCCGATATCTACGATCGAGCAGATGCGCAACGCACCCGACATGCCCACCGCCACCACCTTCCTCCCCAGCGTGTTCTTCGAGGAACGAACCCCGCCGTTGTCCGGCGACGAACTGGAAATCGCCTTCTGGACCAAGCTCCACCGCTCGGCCAACCGCGTGTTCTACACCTCTGTTCTCACCTTCGGCGCGGTGGCCGCGTTCTACTACATCAAACGCGTCGAGCTCGCCAATCTAATCCGCATCAGCGAATGCATCCGGTACGGCGAACGGGGCGACGCCGTCCGCCAGAAACTGGTCACCCTGAGGCCGACTCAGGTAGCTGGAGCCCGATAACGTGTTCCTGTCCGCCCGAATGAAAAAAATTGAGCTCCTCACACTGGTCTCGGACGAGCCCAAGGTGACGGAGGCGCTCGGCGAGATGGGAGTGCTCCACCTCACCGCCGCACCCGTCGAGGCAGGTGCGGTGCCTGTCGCGGGGCCCGAACTCCACGAGGCCGAAGCCCACCTCGAGGCCCTTGTCGCACGGGCCGACGCCCTCTGCAAGGCCCTGACCGTGGATACACGCCCCCAGCCCGAACTCGTCCCCCACGCCTCCCTCCAAGAAGTGGAGCTCAGCCTTAACGAGATTGAGACAGACGTGAACGGAGCGCTTGCCGAGCGGAACAAGCTCGCAGCGGCGCGGACTCAGGTGGAAAAACTCCTGCACGACGCCTCGGTCCTCCGGGGAATCGACGCCCCCATCGAACAGTTGGAGGACCTGTCCTTTCTTCACTTCGCCTTCGGCACACTGGCGCCCGACCAGGCCGCGGCCGCAGGACAGGAACTGGGCGACCGGGCCGTCGTACTGCCCTACAAAACGCCCTACGGGGAACAGAAGGTCGTCGCCGTCGCCAGCAAAAAGGGGCGGTGGGCGCTCGAATCCGCCCTCGAAAAGCACGGGTTTCGCCGCGAACACATCCCCGCGGACCAGAGAGGGCTGCCCTCGCATATTGCCGACCTCGCGGAACATCGGTTCGAAGAGATTCTGGCGCAGACCAAAGCCGTCAACGAGTCCGTTCGAACGGCGACAGAACGCCACGGCCAGCGTCTCCGGGCCATCCGTCGAAGGCTGCAGACCGAGCACCGAATCCTCCAGGCGCGTCAGAAGTACTCCCACACCTGGGCCACCATGCTCATCAGCGGATGGCTCCCCGCCGAGCGGCTGGTTCAGTTGTCGGAGAAGGTTCTCGAACTGACCAACCATCGCGCGATCATCGAGGTGCGCGATCCCGCCGCAGCAGAAGAACAGCCTCCCACGCTCATGAAGAACCACCCCCTGATTCGGCCCTTCGAGATGCTGGTCGCGTCCTACAGCCTCCCACACTACAACGAAATCCAGCCGACCCTCTTTATCGCCGTCCTGTTCGTTCTCATGTTCGGCGTGATGTTCGGCGACATCGGTCATTCCGGCCTCCTCCTGATCACCGGCCTGATCCTGTGGATCAAGGGCAAGAACAAGATGCACGATGCGGGCGTGATCCTCACATTCAGCGCTATCTCGGGCGTCATCTTCGGGCTCATCTACGGCAGCGTGTTCGGATTCCAACTGGGCGGCGAGGAGGGACCGTTCTTCCGTCCCCTCGAGAACGCCGAGCGGATGCTCATGATCACCGTGCTCTTCGGCGTCGCCGTCATCAGCCTGGGCATCCTCCTCAACATCATCAACCGGCTTCTCCGCCGCGAGTACGCAGAGCTCTGGCTGAGCCGGTTTGGCGTCGCCGGCGGCATCTTCTACTGGGGCTCGCTTGCCGTCGCGGCGCGCGGCCTCACGACCGGCAACGTCAGCTGGCTGGCCGCCACGCTCCTGATCGTCGCACCTCTGCTCGTTATCTTCCTGCGGAAACCCGCCACACTCCTCGTGCACCACCTGCGGGGACAGCGAGAACAGAACCCCGAGGGGACGGTCCTTGTGCTGATCGAGTCGGCCGCCGAGGCCTTCGAAACCGTGCTCGGGTTCGTCGCCAACACACTGTCGTTCGCCCGAATCGGCGCGTTTGCACTCGCACACGGGGGATTGTGCCTCGCCGTGTTCGAAATGACCCGCGTCGTCAAGGACGTGCCCGGCAGACCCGTCTGGTCGGCGCTCATCTTCCTTCTTGGAACACTGCTCATCGTCTGCCTCGAGGGCTTCATCGTCGCGATTCAATCGCTGCGTCTCGAATACTACGAGTTCTTCGGCAAGTTCTTTCGTGGCGAGGGCCGCCGGTACGAACCGTTCGATCTCACGCGAAACGGGAACACGGGCACTTGATGAGGAGACAGGAATGAGCAGAATGAAGTGCGTGAAGTGGATCGCGATTTCCAGCATGCTGATGGTCGTCGTCGCCGTCGCACTGGGGATGACCCTCTCGGCCGCGTTCGGCGCTGCCGAAACCACGACCACGGCGGCCGGCGCAGCCGGCCCCGGCCAGGCGGCACGGCCGGTGAACAGCCTCGTGGCCATGGCCATCGCCCTCGCGGTGGCCTCAGGCGCGCTCGGCGCCGGCTACGCCGTCGGCAAGGTCGGCTCCGCCGCCATCGGCGCCGCCAGCGAGCGGCCGGAGATGATGGGCCGCGCCCTCGTCTTCGTCGTCATCGCCGAAGGAATTGCCGTCTGGGGGCTGGTCGGCGCCATCCTCCTCATCGGCGCACTGAGGTGACATGGAATACTTTGTCCTCGCTGACGAAGACACGGTCTTGGGCTTTCGCTATGCGGGGGTCAGCGGCAAGGCCGTCCGCACCCCAGACGAAGCCCGTCAGGCCCTCGCCGAGCAGGTCAAGCAGGGCCGGGCCGGGGTGATCCTCGTCACCGATGAGATCGCCAACGCCATCAGTGCGGAGTTCAACAAGCTCCGCTTCGAGTCCCGGACGCCGATCGTCGTGCAGATCCCCGGCCCCGAGGGCCCCGCCACGGGACGGCAAGACCTGCTCGCATTGATCCGGGAAGCCATGGGCATCAAGTTCTGAGGAAGCGGCTTCACACATGGATGAGAAAAAAGAACGGGCCTTGACCGAAGAAATCCTGGCCGACGCCCGCCGCCAGGCGCAGCGGAAGCTGAGTACGGCGCGACAGAACGCGGAACGGGGCGTCCAGCTCGCCCAGGCCCAGACGCAGACGGTGCGCGAGAACGCACTCAAGGCGGCCCGCCAGAAGCTGGAGCACGATCGCTCGCTCATCCTGGCGGACGTCCCGCACCAGAAACAGGTGCGCTCGCTCCAGGCAAAAGAAAACATCATCTCAACGCTGTTCGACCAGACGCTCGAAGCGTTAAGATCCCGATCCGGCTTCGATGTGTTCGAGACGCTCGTCCAACTCAGCACCGAGGCGGCCGCGCAGATGGACGCCGACAGCATCGTCCTCGAGGTCGCGGACCGGGACGGCGAGGCGTTCGGAGACAAGCTCACCACCGAGGTCGCCAGCCGGGTCGCGGGGACGCACGGCAAACAGGTTATGATTAAGGTTCTTCCTTCGCAGGACATGGCGGACGGCGGCGTGATCGCCAGGAGCGCCGACGGGCGCCAGATGATCGACAACGCCTTCGCCACGCGGCTGAGCCGCGCGCGGGCGCGGCTGCGCGGCCAGCTCGCCGCGATGCTCTTCGAAGAGGGGTCAGAGTGAACAAGGGCACCATCATACGAGTCAGCGGCCCCATCGTGGATGCCACCGGCCTCGTCGCCGCGTCCATGTACGAAGTTGTCGAGGTCGGCCCGGAGCGCCTCATCGGCGAGGTCATCCGCATCACCGGCGACGTCGGCACCATTCAGGTCTACGAGAACACCAGCGGCTTGAAACCGGGCGACCGCGTGGCCCTCACGGGCGAACCGCTCTCCCTCTCGCTGGGACCGGGACTGATGGGCAACATATACGACGGAGTCCAACGGCCCCTCAAGGCCCTGCACGTCCAGTCCGGCGCGTTCATCGCTCGCGGGCAGAAAGCCCCCCCCCTTGACACGGCGCGAAAATGGAGCGTCCGCGTGCTCTGCAAGAACGGGGACACCGTGCAGCCAGGCCAAATCCTGGCGGCCACTCAGGAGTCGGACCTGATCGAACACCGCGTCATGGTCCCGCCCGGCCTGAGCGGCGCCGTCACCGACGCCGTGGCGGACGGCGGCTACACGATCGACCAGGTCCTTTGCCGGGTCGCCGGCCATGAGATCAAGCTGTATCAGCGCTGGCCCGCGCGGCAGCCGCGTCCGTTCGCCGGCCGGCTGGGGACCGGCCGCCCGCTCGTCACCGGTCAGCGGATCATCGACACGTTCTTCCCCATCGCGCGGGGCGGCACGGCCGCCATACCCGGAG